>JBBRRL010000436.1:0-2904 GCA_038200775.1 Nitrospirales bacterium | reverse complement strand
TGGGTCCGCGCGACAACCATTGGCGATGCCCGCGGAGGAATATCCGGAGATGCCCGGCACCCTGAGTACCTCGTCGCATTATGCAGGTGATCCGGGCATCGCTCGGGATGAGCGAGAGTTATTTTGTAAGAAAAAGCTTGTTTAATTGATCATTTCTCGAAGAAAACGAGCCATGAAGCTAAATCCGCTCAGCCTTGCCGCCGCCTTTTGCACCTTTGTCGCCAGTCTCGCCGGGGCCACCCAAGCCGATGACGCGACCATTACCATCGATAGCCAGACGCAGGGCTCAACTCCGTTCATCAGCCAACTCACCCTGACGGCGAGCGATATCACAACCATCAAAAGCATCCGGTTTGAGATCACGCCCAAACGGCCCTCGGTCACGCGGCCGCTCTCCGGCACCTACTCGAGCGATTATCTCACCAGTCGAGGGGATCTCGATTCCGCGACCGGACAGATCTTTCTCCCGGTGTATGGCCTCTACTCCGGCTTCGCTAATCCTGTCACCCTGACCTACTATTTCCAGGACGGCTCGAGCAAGCAGGCCAGCACCATCATCACAACCGCGGTCTTTGACGATCCCTGCGGTTACAATCGTCCGGCCTCCCTCCAACATCGGACCGCTGACACTTCGCTCAGTTATGACTACATCATGATGAAAGGCACCTGCAGCGGTTATTCACCCGCCATCATTGATACCGACGGCGCTCTCCGCTGGATGGCGGTAACGGCGCCGAATTTCTTGAGCTTCTCCAACGCCTTCTTCGATAACGCTGTCCTCTACGTGCACGGCGCGCAGTTATTCCGGCTCGACCTCGACGGCACCTTCACGCAGGTGGCGGATTACTCGGGCGCTGGCGTCAACAATTTTCATCACAATATCGATCTAGGAAAAACCGGCATCATCCTCGAAGCGGATACCCCTGAATACGTAGAATCCGTCTTCATGGAGGTCGATACCGCCGGCGTCCTCCTTAAGACCTGGAATATGGCAGATATCATTAGCGCGGCGATGATTGCCGGCGGTGATGATCCCAGCCAATTCGTCCGTCCTTCACCCACAGATTGGTTCCATAATAATGCCGTCACTTACAATCGGGCGGATGACTCGCTCATTGTTTCAAGCCGGGAAAGCTTTCTCATCTGCATCGATTACGAGACGAGTGCTATTAAGTGGATTTACGGCGATCAAACCAAACATTGGTATCAATTCCCCTCTCTGGCCCAGTATGCGATTAACTTGGCTCCCGGCACGCTGCCCCCGATTGGGCAACATGCGGGCTCGATCACCTTCGATCAAAACGTCATGGTCTTCGACAACGGCTTCGCCAGCTTCTTTCAACACCCCGTGGGTGCAAGTCGACCCTACGCGAGCCCTAGGAAGTATCGCCTGGATCTGGCCAACAACCTCGCGACCGAAGTGTGGAATGACGAAATGGATCAGTCCATTTTCAGTCCTATCTGTGGTAGTGTCTACGAAGACGGACCTTACAGTTACCTTATTGATTACGCCGATATCAATGGCTTTAACGCGCCCCAGCAGTTTGCCCGGCTTGACGGCCTGACTCCTGCCGGAGATACTGCCTTCAGCTACCAGTATCCGACGCAGGCTTGCAGCACTGCCTTCAATTCTGTGCCGCTCCACTTGGAGTCGACGAGCTTCCCAACCGTTACAGCCCGGGCCTTGAACTTTTCCTCCAGGGGCGCCGTGGGCAGCGGAGACAGTTCGCTCATCGGAGGGTTCATCATCACCGGCGATACTCCGGTCACGCTGATTTTGCGAGCTCTGGGACCTTCATTGGCTGGCTTCGAAGTGTCCGGTCCGCTCGCCAATCCCACGCTCGCGCTCTATGACTCGCTTGCGCATGTAATCGCCACCAACGACGACTGGCAAAACGACGCTGGCGCCGCCCAAATCTCTGCGGAAGGCCTGGCTCCGAGTGACGCCTTGGAATCGGCCACTCTGCAAACCTTATCGCCGGGTGCTTACACGTTTGTCATCACCGGGGTCGGTGGCGCCTCCGGGATTGGTCTGGTCGAAGCTTATAACCTTTCGCCTCTCGCCTCTTCGAGGCTGGCTAATCTCAGCACGCGCACCTTTATCGGAGCCGGCGAGAATGCTCTGATTTCCGGGTTCATCATCGGCCAGGTCGATTCGAACTCAGTCGCCATCCGAGCTCTCGGGCCCTCGCTCTCAACGCACGGCGTCAGCAGTCCCTTGAGCGACCCGACTCTCACCGTCTATGAAGCGAACGGGACAGCGATCGCCACGAACGACAATTGGCAGGACGACCCGTGTGTGCTCGACCTGCAAAAGAACGGTCTCGCCCCGACGAATTCCCTGGAATCTGCCACGATTCTGAAGCTGCCTGCAGGCGCCTATACCGTCGTCGTCACGGGCGCGGACGGAGGTTCCGGCGTGGGATTGATCGAGGTTTACGACCTGAGATAACCTTATCACAACTGGTGCGTGGCTGGCCCCAGCCGCTCGTCAGTTTCCCGGTCGGGCTCTCTTCCAAAGGGAGCCCGGCCTGCCTGACCAAATTCTCCACTGCTTGTGACCTGGGCGCCGAGTATGGTGAGCGTAAGTGCCAACCCCTTGGCAGCGGTGGGGCGTAGAATCGAACCGCGACCGACTCTCGTTCCCGTTGCTTGACACTTCCGGACCGGCCAATACCATTACGCGTCCCGCGGCGGTCTCGGCGCGGATCATCTTTGTGACCAACATCGCCGCTTTTCACCGCTCATCTGTCGGACGGAAAATGATCGTGGCGGTTACTGGGGTTATCCTGATTTTGTTCGTCATCGGTCACCTCCTCGGCAACCTCCAGATTTTCCTTGGACCGGAGTGGATCAACGGTTACGCCGAGCATCTGCGCGAGCTCGGAATATTTCTTTGGGTGA
>JBBRRL010000435.1:0-2925 GCA_038200775.1 Nitrospirales bacterium | reverse complement strand
TTGAATGGAATGTGGCTCAGACGATAGCACAGCCAGTACGCACCATCAAACCATTGGCATTCGCGTTCTTCGTTGTGTACAATGCCGCGGCCAAAGCCCAAGGGAGAAACTATGAACGGTCGTGTTATGAAGTGGCTTCTGATTCTCGCTCTCGTTAGTCCTGTTGCCGCGCAGGCCGCGGAGTCGAACATCGCAGCGGAGAACGTGGTACTAATCGTCGTGGATGGCTTCAGGCCTGACGCCATTAAGCAGGCGAAGCTTCCGAACATCCAGGGTTTCATCAAGAACGGCTGCTCGACGATGAAAGCCCAAACGGTCGTACCCAGTCTTACGCTCCCGGCTGTCACCTCCATGTTGACAGGGCTTTCGGTCGAGCAACACGGTATCACGTGGAATGAGTATGAGCCGATGCGAGGCTTTCTCAAGGCCCCGACCGTCTTTGAAATCGCATCGTTTGCTGCCGGAAAATTGGGAGCGGTGTTTCTCAACAAGGAAAAGCTGTTGCACGTGGCAAAGCCCGACCGCGGGCTGCTCGTGCAGGTCTGCAGCGCCACGGATCCCGCGTGTACCGCCCAAAAGATTGCGGCTGATGTGATTACCGCCTACAGGTCATCAACCGAAGGAAAGCCATCCATGTTTCTCATCCATCTCGCTGATCCAGACCTCGCAGGCCATGAGAAGGGTTGGATGAGCCGATCGTATCTTCAAGCGCTGGAATCAACCGACCGAGCGATTGGGACAATAGTGAAAGGCTTCCAGGACCTTGGTCTTTACAAGCGGACAGCGTTCATTATCACCTCCGACCACGGCGGCCACGATAAAACTCACGGAACCACGAGTCATGAGGACATGACGATTCCGTGGATCGCCGCCGGACCGGGCATCAAGAGCGGCTGCGAGATCAAAAGCCCCGTCTCTATCATGGACACAGGTGCCACGGTCATGCGCGTGCTCGGCGTGACGGACTATTATGTAGAATGGAGCAGTCGACCTATCGTGGAGATCTTTGCGGACTGACGCAGCCGAAGGATTTAGTCGATAATGAATTTGAGCGGGTCCATGCCTGTGCCTCGATGTTCCACTTCGTAATGAAGATGCGGCCCGGTAGACAGTCCGGTGCTACCCACCCACCCGATCACATCTCCACGCTTGACCGTTTGTCCGTCCCGCACCTTTAGCTTCGCCAGGTGACCGTAGGTTGTTTTGAGACCATACCCGTGGGACACAATGACGGCATTTCCGAGCCCCGCTTCAAACTGGGCGAGGATGACAGTGCCGGCAGCGGAGGCCACGACAGGCGTATACATCGGGGCGGAGATATCGACCCCGCCGTGCATCGTGTCCCTGCCGGTGAAGGGCGAGATCCTGTGACCGAATTTCGAGGAAACCCAGCCGTGAACGGGCCAGATTGAAGGCGTGGACGCCCACTGCGCCCGTCGGGTGTCGACAATTCCGACTAGCGCCTCCAGGTTCCGTTCCTGATCAACCGCTTCCAGACTGAGCCATGTAAGTTTCTCGCGTTGCCGGGCTTCCTCGGTGATCACTGGGTCGCCCTGCGGTGCCGAGGAACCGCCCGCGGCCTGCGATTCTTCCTTTCCGCCGAGTCCAGGAGGCAAATGGCCGGATTTCGGGGGATCAAGACCCAACATGATGCGGAGCCGGACATTGATTTCCTGCATCGACGAAAGTTTCTTATGGATATCCTCCATGCCGGCCGTTAACGCCGTCGCCAACGCGCGGTGTTCAATCGCTTCGGCCCGGAGGCTTTGCAACTCCCACAGCTCCGTACTCCGAATGACGTACTGTACAAGGAAGCCCACCTCAAGAACAGCAGCGACGAGGCTCGACAGCAACAAGATCATAATGGTGCGGCGCTTGATACAAAACCGGCGCGGCGGGGCGCTGACGCTCGGGAAGATGACGACATGATATTCGGATTGGTTCATTGGGAGGGATACCGTCATTAGGAAAGTTACTACAGTATCGTACTTTATGTCAATAATGTTTAGGTGTAATTCCCTAACGTGTTGAGAAGACTGACGATAAGAAACTTACTAACTTGTAGAGTCGGTGATCCATTGGAGATAGTTGGCAGACCCTTCAACGATAGGGAGGGCAATGATCTCGGGCACCTGGTAGCTGTGCAGGGCCTTGACTTGGAGAACCAAGGCGCCAAACTTTGACCGTCTGGTTTTCACGATCAAAAGAACCTCCTCTTCTTCGGAAAGTTTGTTTTCCCACCAGAATAAAGAACGCACCTGGGGTACAATGTTGACACAGGCCGCGAGCCGGCCTTCAACCAGCTTGCGCGCAATATTCTCGGCCTCCTCTCGCGAGGCACTGGTGATGAGCACGAGAAGAGCTTCACCCCCGCTGCTGACGCCTGCTCGCTCTGTCGCTGGAAGCTCGCTCGGCTCCACCTAATCTTCCCTCTTTCGCCCGCGCCGTTGACAGCCCGA
Organism: Nitrospirales bacterium; assembly: GCA_038200775.1. GTDB lineage: Bacteria > Nitrospirota > Nitrospiria > Nitrospirales > NS-4 > NS-11. The sequence continues at coordinate 466 of JBBRRL010000435.1, read as the reverse complement.
ACGCGGCCGGCTTACTATAGTATCACTAGAAGGAGGCACGGCGAGTATGGGCTTGACCATCACTGTTCAGGAGTTAAAACAGAAACTCGATCAAAGCGAAACGTTCACCTTGATCGATGTCCGTGAGCCCTGGGAATATAACATCGCCAAGATCGACAGGTCTCAGCTTATTCCGCTCGGTAGTTTAGGGACAGAATACAAAAAGCTGGATCCGAACGCCGAGATCGTGGTCCTCTGCCACATGGGAATGCGCAGTATGGATGCCACGCAGTTTCTGCACCAGCAAGGCTTTAAGAACGTCAAGAACCTCACGGGCGGCATCAATGCCTGGTCTATGCTCATTGACCCATCCGTGCCGAAGTATTGAAATTCTTAGACTTTCTCCGTTTTCTGCCGGTAATATTCTACCGTCCGCGCCAATCCGTCTTGCAGGGGGACCTTGCTCTCCCAATCAAATTCTCGATGA
>JBBRRL010000434.1:0-2928 GCA_038200775.1 Nitrospirales bacterium | reverse complement strand
GCCTTGGTCCTCAAGGGCCATCGTGTGAATGACGCGAGAGATTTCTTCCCTTGCTGCATCGAACGCGCGTTCGCGTAGGAATTCCTGAAGCGGTCGTCGTGGCAAAACGAGAATAGTGACGTCACAGTTGAGCGCATTTGCAGCCGCTCGCAATTTATTGAGGGTTATGGAACCGCCTTGCTCGGCTCGTTCCGTCTTCAAAGCAGAAGCGCGGGTGATCCCAAGTCGTGTCCCAAAGGACTCTAAGCTCATGCCCAGCGACTCGCGAATCGCTCGCAGCCAACCTCCGTTCGGAGGAGTTGGAATGCTGTTCTTTATTGAAAGAAGTTGCGCGTCGAGTTGTGTTCTTCGAAGATCCCGGAATTCCGTATCCATGTTTTATTATGACGACACAAACTGGACAGAATGTGTCTTTATACTGAAACATTTAATTACGTAATGTTTCGCTATTGCAAAACATCTTGCGACGAGGTGCCGATGTGCCGAATACGGAGCGGCTGCGCCCGGCGATGCCGCGGACCAGTCCGAGGCCGCGTGCGCCACGCGGCACCTTTGGAGGTCGCAACCTAAGCGCGGATGTCGTTAACGGGCTGGAGGATACTCGAATAAGGCTATGCCCGAGGCGTCATTTGGGGCCCTCACCGATGCAAGATGATGTCAACAGCGTTGGCATCTGAGCCGGTCCGGCCTCCCGCGTCCAGGGTGACGACAATCGCTGGATATAGTTCAATACTTGTCCCCTCAGGGAGCGGATGCTTGTTGAAGTAACTGGCCGTATACTCGGTTACCATCCAAGCGTCTTGCGCCTTTATCGTACCACCCGAGAATATTTGCTGATCCAGTCCGACCGGAAAACCTTTCGTATCAAGTAATTTTGAAAGTGGTCCTTTGAGCAGATCATCAAGCATCTTGGCTTCAGCAAGTGAGGATGAAGCGCCCACGTCAATGGGAGGAACGTCTGCAACCTCTCTAAGGCAATCACGGAAGCGATCAAGAGTGTAGCGGCCACTCACGAAAAAGAACGTGTTAGACAGGCGCCCATCCCAAGCGAATGGAGTCTTGAAAGCCTTGGAAGCGCGGCTCAGCAACTCCGCGAGTCCGAGAACCTCGCCCTTCTTCATGTCTAACTCTCCGTCCGGGGGCGCTTGATCGACATCCATTTTATTGCCTGGTTTGGAGGACTGAGTCAGTGGTGTCTCTTCGGTCGGCAGGGGGTGCGGTATCGTAAAATGAGCTTGCTCGCCCGTGCGCGGGTCCGTGTACCGCATTCCTGCCTCCACATGAACGCTGAGCTTCAGTGGCCGCCCAGCGCAGACTGCGCCTGCCAACTGCGGGAAGGCCGCTGCGAGAGATAGAAGCTGGGACCGCTCAGCAGCCGCTAATTCATCCGTGGTGAGCTCTCCCCTGGCCGCTTTCTGAATGGCAGCCGGGCCGAGATTTGAAAGCAACTCGGCCCATAAGCCGCGGACATAAGTTGGCGAAATGCCGCCAGAAGCTCTCCTGGAGAATGCTTGGGCACCTGCCACCTGCTTGTACGACCGATGGAGTTGTGAGGCCAGGATTCTGCAGTCTAGCTCGAGGCTCGGAGTCGCCCGTGGGTTTACGAAACTCTGAGCGTCCAACTCTACGAACAAAGCAAGATGTCGGTCGGCTGAAAACTTGACGAGAGATTTGACAGTGTCCCGAGCGATCGTCTGCGTCGGGCTCCCCTGACTAATACCGAGGGCGATAACGCTCGCTACACAAGCATGCCAGTAACTATTAGCCATTGCCACTGCCGATTTCGTCCGGATTACCGGTGCACGGCTCAAATTGGCCGTGACAAATATGGCTCGTGACGTTGCTCGTACCAGTTGGACAAGGTCCTGGCGGGCACTGTGTAGGCGCTGGCGTCCCCTGCAACTCCACGCGGACTCGTACGAGGCAATAATTTTGCGGAATCGAAAAGCTCTTGAGAGCCTCGTTCGGAAGTGTCCAACTATAGCTTAAATGACACCAGCCGTCAGCGACGCCGCCACTTACGCAGTTGCCGTCAAAAGTCACAGAATCGGCAAGTTGTAGGTAGAACGCATATGACGGGTGAGCTCCGTCGCAGTTGCAAGTACGAGCTGGTAGAACGTAATACCCACGGCTATCTGATTCGGAATCTAGATGGGGATATTCTTGTGTTCCATAGAGGCCAAGAGTTGAAATGACGAAACCAATTACAGTCGAAAGCATAAAGTACCTCAAGCAGAGTGTACAACACTTTTACTGCATTAGAAAACCCGCTTTAAAAAAGCCTGATCGCGTCATAATCGGATGAAAAGCCAAGGAGCGCCCATGCCAGCTTTTCGCGAAGGTCTCAGCTTCGACGACGTACTGCTTATCCCCAAACAGACCACGGTTCTTCCCAGCGAGGTTGACACCTCCACGACCTTTCTTCCCGGCATCACGCTGAGGATTCCCATCGTCTCCGCGCCGATGGACACCGTTACCGATGCGCGGCTCGCGATTGCCGTCGCCCGCGAGGGCGGGGTGGGCGTGATCCACCGCAACATGACGATCGACCAGCAGGCCGAAGAGGTCGACCGGGTCAAGCGCTCGGAGTCGGGCGTCATCACCAATCCGATCAAGCTCGAGCCGGAGGCCACGCTGCGCGATGCGGTGGACCTGATGGAGCGATTTCACATCAGCGGCGTGCCGATCGTGGACACGAACGGCAAGCTCGTGGGGATTCTCACGAACCGCGATATCCGCTTTGAGACCGATTTCGCGAAGCCGGTGTCTTCGCGGATGACGAGTAAGAACCTGATCACGGCACCCGCCGGCACCACGCTGGACCAGGCCGAAGCGATCTTAGCCGAGCATCGCATCGAGAAGCTGCCCATCGTCGACAAGGCAGGCATGCTCGGCGGACTGATCACGATCAAGGACATCCAGAAGGTC
>JBBRRL010000433.1:0-2932 GCA_038200775.1 Nitrospirales bacterium | reverse complement strand
CTTGGGCACCGTATCGGTTCCCGACACCTTTGTTCTCTCGCGCGACGCAAGAGAAAAATTGCCGGCGCTTCGGGGTCGGACCTCTTTTCGGCCCCCCTCTTTTCGGCCCCGTGCCGACGACCAATTGCGCCGGCGACTTGGCATGGCGCAAGGGTGGGGGTAGAATGGGGCGTTGAGGAGGGCGACATCATGAGCATGCCACTGGCTGACGCGCTTGCCCAGGTCGATCTGGAGGCGGGACGTGTCTACCACTGTGAGGTCAAGGGCCGTAAAGTCGAGGTGCGGGTGCTGGAGGAAGTCCCTGCTTCGATGCTGCCGGCACCGCTGGTCGAATCGGACATCATGCTGGACCCATGGGTCGAGTTCCCGCTGCCTTTGGGGACATTCAAGGTCATGGCCAAACTTGGGACTCTGCCGCCTGACGTTCCGGGAATCCCAGCGGAGGAGGAACCCGCATGATCTACCGGTTGCCGGCGCCCGGTGAACCGCTCGATCAGGGAGACATCATTCAAGGGTGTCCTCTGGTGATGGTTGAGAGTTACGACCCCGATCAACCGGAACAGCTTCCGGTTACCGGGGCGCCAACTCGGGTCATCATCCTCACCCAGGCGTGTGACCTGGCGAGCCAGAAAGCGAAATCGGCCGTGGTTGCCGCCGTCCTGGATGCGCAAGCGCTTGTCGCTCAGGGGCTCCTCAAAGCCGCCGACATCAAAGGCCCCATTCGCGCCGGCCGCGTCTTCGGGTGGTATTTCCTCCCCAAGAACGCAGAACTGGGGTTCCCCGAGATGATTGTCGATCTGCGACAACTCCATACTGTGCGGGGAGATTTATTGCTGCATTTGTGCTACTCGGGGGCAGCGCCAGGCTCGCGTTCAGCCGCTCTATCGCGAACACCTTGCAAAGCACATGGCGGACACTTATAGCCGAATCGGCTTGCCTCAGCCGTATGAGACAGATTGAGCGGAAGGAGTTCAACGACGACTCCAACCAGACATGGTTCGCCAGGGAGAAGCCCGACGGCTACAAGGGCGTGCTGACCGGCGGATGTCAGGCGCCTCCGCTTGACGGCATCTGGGCGACGGCGCCGTATTTCCACGACGGCTCGGCGCCGACGGTCTATCACGTCCTCAACTCGAAGGCCCGGCCGCGCATCTTCACGCGCTCCTATCGCACGGATCGGGATGCTTACGACGAGGTGAAGTTGGGGTGGAAGGTGACACTGCTGGAGAAGGGAGCGGACGACAAGTTGCCGGCCATCGAACAGTGGAAGGTGTACGACATAACGAGGCGTGGCCGGGGCAACGGCGGACATTGCTTCGGCGACAAGCTGACGGACGCGGAACGCCTGGCGATCATCGAGTATCTGAAGACGCTCTGATCGCCTGCCTGGGCAAGCGGATTCGCATTCAGGGCGGGGTGGAGCGAAGTGGAGGGCGGATTCGTTCGGTTCAGATTCTCTCCGTCGAATCGCTGGAGGAGGAAGACTAACCGTTTGCGGACGGGGCCGATGTCCCCAGAAGACGGGTAGGAACATCGGTTCCACGTCACCTTTGCAGCAGCTTTTGTTGCTTTAGTGTAACAACGGTTCCCGACCCCTTTTCGGCGCCGGATGGCCCGGGTTCGACGAGGGTTGCGTGGCGAATGATCCTCCTTCGGGACAGCAAGGCTAACCGCTGAGAAAAGCCAAGCTTCTCCGTCATCACCCGTTCGAGTTCCTCAAGGAGGTAGCTGCTGGCGTAGATGCGCCAGGAAGCCTGTTCCGTGGCCTCAACCATCTCCGCGGCAGCCTCGCCGAGAAGGGCTTCCGCTATGTAGAAGTTCGTGTCGAAAAAGATTTTCATGAGCGATAGCGGGTGTTCTCGATGGCCCGGTCAATGGCAGGCTGGTCAATCCCTTTTTCGAGGGCTAGCCTACGGGCTTCTTCCGCCTCGCGCTTCCACGCGGCTTCCGCGAGTTCCTCCAGGCGCTCTTCCAGCACCAGCCGGTCTTCTTCGGGCAGCTCCTGGATTCGCTGGAGGATTTCCTGAACGGCTTCACTCATGGCAGGATCTCGAAAGGTGTGAGTGTTGCTGGAAAATCGACGGCCGGCACTTTCCATGATTCTACCTGTCCGGCATGGGGTGGGGTAGTCGGCTTCGCGCAGGGCGCGGAGGTTACCCGTGCGGCAGGTCATCGTCGCGGGGTAGTCGAAAGCGTCATGCTGGCGGTCGAAGAGAGGAGTCATCCGCTTGGCCCTTTCAGGGTCCCAGCAAGTCATCGAGAATCACAAGGGGAAGGCCTGGAACGCCACGGAAGCCGGTATCATTGGTGACAAACAGGACACAGCCCGCAAGTAGAGCGGTCGCAGCGTGCAGCGCGTCGGGAGTTTTGAGCTTTGTCGTTGCTCGCAATCGAGCCGCTTCTCGCAAAATTGGTTGCGTGATGGGCAGCAGGCGCATTCCTGTCCCCAGGAGCGCCTGTTCAAAGGCCTTCTCCAGGGCGCTGTTGCCGCTCTTGAGGGGACCAACCAGTGTCTCCATGAGGATCAACTCGCTGCTGACAATCTCGAGGGATCCGGTTTGAGCGGCCAGCCACAGAGGATCGAGTAAAGGCGAATACGCCGGATAACGCTCCACCGTGTAGATGAGAGTCACCGTGTCGATGTAGACAAGCCTTAAGCCGGCAGCGTCATCACTCCCATGACTCGCGCTCCTCCTGGAGATAGCGATTGGCCTCTTTAGGGGTCTTGAAGAGGAGAGGTCCTGGCGGCAGCGTCTTCAGGAATTCGAGCATGAAGGGCCGCGCGAGGACAGGCTTTTCCGGCAAGATGACGATGACCTCTACCGTGGCGCCTTCCGGCAGTTCCGGCGCGGTGATCTCAATACGGTGGCCGGGTAGGATAGTTGTTTCCATTCGCAAGGCTGCTTGCATGGGGATTACCTCCGTTGGCCAT
>JBBRRL010000432.1:0-2933 GCA_038200775.1 Nitrospirales bacterium | reverse complement strand
GGGTGAAGACCGAGCACGGACACAGAAATACCAGCAAATTGGAATTTCCAAATGCGCCCGAGAGCCTGCACTCGATGAAGTTTGCAAAGGCATTAGTGGCCGCAGGGACATCCACACGGAGTATAGCGACTGAGGTGATGGGCGATCGCTTAGAACTTATACCCTTGGACGATCCAGCTAAAGCGCCGGTCGGGGGGACGTTTCGGGTACGTGTCCTGTTTGAAGGCAGACCGCTTCAAGGTCTGGGTGTGGAGATCGGCGACGGAATCACTCCGAACCAAGAGGCACAGATCGCCCGCTATGTGACCAATGAAGAAGGCATCGCCGAGCTTCCAATTGAGAAGGCCGGCTTGCAGTTAATCGTGGTGGACTACGCCGCGGCGTCACCTCATCCAGATCTTGCAGATAAAGATCTGCTGGTAGCCACGCTGAGCTTCGTAATCCTCGAGAAAAAGGTGCAGTAGGAATGAACGTAATAACTTCAGGACAAGAGTCTCCCCAGGGCCAAATTACCGTTCGTGCTGAGCTTGTCGAAGCAGAACGTGAATGAGGTCGCCCTTCGACAGGCTCTAGGGCGAATGTTGTCAGGGGAAAGGGAGTTTGTTGGGAGAACGAACTCGTCAGGGTTGAAGAAATTTCTCCGCGGAATCGCCGCGCGTGGGACGGGTGGGTGCAATGCCGCGCGAGGGGATGGGCCGGGTGTCAGGGGCGAAGGAATCTGTCTTGGCAGATTCCAGGGCGGGCCGGGTGTAATGGACGGTGAGAATCAGTTGAACAGTTTGGCCGGCTTGGGATACCCTACACTGATAGAGTCTCGGGCGGTCTAGGAGACGATCTTTGCAGAGACATTGGCATTCTGGCTTTGTGATCGCGCTGATTCTTTTACTCCCTTCCGTAGGAGTCAGTGGGGAGCTATTGGACGCGGACAGTATCGATCAATTGGATGAAGTCGAGGTGACAGCCGCACGGATGGCCCCATTACCTCGTGCGCTTCCTCTGCCGCTCCCAGACCTTTCGACGGCGATATCTCTTCCGGTAGACCCTTTCTGGAAGCGCGGTGCTCCGGTGACGCCCGAGATGCCGGATGGCCGCCGGCGCCTTCTTCAAGATGACAGTGCACTTTCTGACAGTACCCGCACCCGGGTTCGGTATCTTGAGCCAATTCAACCCCCGTATCCCAGGCGCGCCCGCCTGATGGGCTGGGAGGGAACTGTGGTCTTGCGCGTCATCGTCAGCGCGGATGGCTCTGTTGCGGATGTTGTCATACACAGGTCATCTGGATACCCTCTGCTCGACCAGGCGGCTGTCATGGCCGCGCGGAGCAGGAGGTTTGTGCCCGCAAGAGACGGCGGCTTCACGACATCTTCCGTTGCGGAAATGCCTGTGAAATTTGTTTTGACCGAATACATGGAGGATGACCCGTTGCAATGAGGCGTCCCCAGCTCCTTTTGGTGGGCTTTGCCGTCTTGTTTTTCCTCGCCCACCCATTCTCGGCGCATGCCGACGAAGCAAAGAAATACTATACCCAGGCCGTGACCCTGGCCTCGCAAGGGAAGTATGAGGCAGCGGCCGACTCGGTACGAAAAGCGATCGCGATCCGACCCAAATTCGCCGAGGCGCATCACTTGCTGGGCATTATTTACGCGACCGGGCTCAGACGGCTGCCCGAAGCTGTGGAATCCTTCAAGACAGCGGTCGAACTCAGTCCGAATATGGCGGAAGCGTACTATAATTTAGGACTGGTGTATCAGGGCCAGGGGAAGTTCGCGGAATCTGAGCAGGAGCTGCAACATGCCCTGGCGATCTATCCCCGCTATGAAGAAGCGCTCATTTCCCTGGCGCAGTTGTATGAGCGTCAACAAGCGAGCCGCAAAGCGATCCCGATCTACCAGCGAATATTGGAAGCAAAGCCCGATCAGCCGGACGCGCTGTATGCATTGGGCTACCTGCTTGAATCCCAGGGTCAAAGCGCCGAGGCTCGTGAATTGTTGTTGCGCCTTATTGCTGCGCACCCGGAGCACGCAGATGCTCATTACCTTCTGGGCACCATTGCGGAAAAGGCGAGCCAAGCAAGCGATGCGGAGCGCGCTTACCGGCAGGCTATCGCGGTGAAACCGGAGTTCGTCGACGCCCACTACAATTTGGGCTTCCTCTTAAAAGCCAAAGGAGAATTACCAGCCGCGGTACAGGAGTTTCTGACCGTCGTAAAGCTCAGGCCGGATTATGCCGACGCGTTTGTGAATCTGGGCGTCCTGTATTCCATGCAAAAAAAATTCGACCATGCGGAACAGGCTTATGAAGAGGCCATTCGACTCAAACCGGCGATGGCCGAAGCCTATTACAATCTCGGCGTCTTTTACGAATTTCATCTCAAAGATAACATTCGCGCCCTGGCGACATACAAAAAATACTTGAGCCTCGGCGGAAAAGACGATCGCATACAGCGGATTGTTCAGGACGTCAGAAAATGACCGCGTTGCGACATATACTCATGTCCACGGGGCTTCATGGAATGTTCGCGGTGGTGGCGGCGGTACTGCTAATCGGCGTTCAGACCATGCAAGAGCACCGCAAGCCCATCATGGTCCAATTGATCGAGACCGTGACCACCCCTGCCCCTGTGGTGCCCGTTAAATCTGTGCCTACGCTGAAAGTCCACGCGCCCTCAATACAGAAGACTGTTCGAGCTGATCCGCCCCCGCAGCACCTCATTAGGACAACGGCGGATCACAAAAGTTCGGGGCCCGTGTATGCGGCTGCGGTCCCCATGCCCCCGTCTGTGGCACCGCCAAGGGAAGTGGTAATGTCGCCTTCTGATGCTCCTCCGAATTTCCTCGACGTGCCCCGGCATTCTCATGCAGCCCCGCCGGTTCCCACGACAGCTCATGATGCCATGACATTGCCGCTCGATACGATTTCGTCGCCGAGCGCTT
>JBBRRL010000431.1:0-2934 GCA_038200775.1 Nitrospirales bacterium | reverse complement strand
CTTATATGCAGACGAAAATCGGTCACCGACATTCACGGCCTCTGCCGCTCGGAGAGCCTCGTCCCGTGCGGGCAGCCGGCCGCCGACGACAATAGCAGCATCGTGCGCGCGTTCAGTTTGCGCGGCGGAGCTGTCATGGTCGGGCGGAGTAATAAGTATTGGCGTCTTGCCTTCTCGAAGAGTATTCATCGCTTCCGCTCGCTCCTCGCTAGAAATCAGTGTCGTAAAGGCGCATCGGCTCGCATTACATCCTTAGCCTTTGAAAATCCCTGCATGAACCGAGATCTTACAGTACACGCCGATAGATCGAAACCATCCTCTTGGCAATGCGCTCCCAGGTGGCTTCCGATAACACTCGCTTGAGACCTAAGCACCCCATCGCGACCCCGCGATCCGGCATCTGCCAAAGTGATTCGATCGCTCTCGCCAACGCCTTCGCATCTTGTTCCGGTACTACAATGCCCCCCTGACCGATGACGTCGGGTATCGCCCCGGAATCCGAGCCGATGACCGGTGTTCCGCAGGCGTGCGCTTCAATAATGACACGACCGAACTGCTCTTTCCAACGCGGAGTGGTTCGCGATGGCAGAACGAGGACATCGATGGCGTTCATAATCGCAGGCAGCATCTCCAGTGGCTGCTCGGGCAGAAATCTCACAGAATCGCTTTTTCCGAGCTCGGCAGCGCGCTTTTCGAGCGTTTCCTTCATCGGACCCGATCCAACAAAGAGCACCTGTATATTGGCACGGCAGTGGACAAGGGCCTCGATAATATCTTCAGTGCCTTTCTCTTCGACGAGACGACCAATATAGCCTATCGTGTATTGATTCAGGCAAAGTTCGCGGCGGCATCGGTCCCGGTTCATCGGGCGGAATAGGCCAGAATCGACTCCGTTCGGCACCACCTCCGCCGGACCGCTGTAACCTTTTGCTCGCAGTACGCGAATGGCTTCCTCACTTCGCCCTATGGTAAAGTCCGAGTTAGCTAATGTATAACGACGAAATTGTTCGAAAGGCGGAGGCAACACCTTGTTGACGTTCTGTTCGGTTTCGCTGATTATGCGGCAATTTGGCATGAGCATTCTGCGCATTTTACACGCTTGGGCGCTTACCAGCGACCAGGGCTCTTCCCAAAGGTCGATAATGTCGGGCCGATACTCGCGGATAATCCTGGCCAGTCCCGGGTACCAGTGCAGATAGAACTGTGCCGGCCCGGCCCATGGCCACGCTACACGCCCAACACGAACCCTGTAGCGCTCTTCGCCCGGCACAAATGCGCCGCGCCAATTACCATAGTGTTTCCACCGATCGGGGACCAGCACCTGGATCTCAACCCCGGGTTCTCGTACCAGCCACTTAACTCTTGGTTGGCCCTCGGTCCGCGATTGACAGGTATGTGATATTAGCAGAACACGCATAATTCACGCACTTTCCTGAACCGCACTCCATTACTGTCAGGCAGATTGTCCGGAAACTGCCTGACTGCTCTGAGGCTGCATAGCAGCCAATCGTCGTGTTTCGCGCCGCGCCGCCAAGGCCATTGCGACGCTGCCCCAGGTGACAAGAATGACGCCGCGAGACCAATAATGGTCGACGAGACCGTGAACGAAGGCGCTTAACAACAGGCCTGTACCGATAGCAATCAAGGTCCCGAGACCTTCAGAACGAGCGGCAGAAGGATACGCCTTCCACATCTTTACCATCAGCGCGACGTGAATCCACAGGAACGCCGCTAGACCAAGAACTCCCGTTTCAGCAAGGCACGTCCACAAGATGTTTGTAGCATCCATATCTTTTCGCAATCCCACTCCCGTCCCAACGAGAGGACTGCTTTCGAATTCTTGCCTGGCAAGATCGATGAACTCATATCTTGCATTAATGTTGTAGCTAGTGCTGCGCACATCCAATGCGTAGTCGCGTTTCTCTTGTGGCAGCAAAGTCCAGCAGATCGCTACGATCGGTATCATCACGAGAACGAGCCCACGGATCAATTTGAAGTTCCTGCGGAGAGCCAGTAACGCAAGAATTCCAACCGCGCACCCAAGCCAGGAACCTCGAGAGAGCGTAAGCACAAGACCGGCGAAGAGAACGACAAAGAGTGTCCCATACAGCCACTGCTCCCTTCGATGCTAGGCCACAAGAAGCAGCTCCAGACAGATAATCACCGCACCTGCAAAGGTGCTCCCAACGCCGTTCTTACTCAAGCCCAAAACGGAAAGCGATCCCGTCGTTATAACCATGATGGCGAGAATAGACGACGACATTAGAAATGCTCGCAGAGGGACGATTAGAAATACGGGATCCTTTAAACATCCTCCGATAACGATCGTGCCAATGACCCAGTAGAGCACCATCTGCCACACAGAAACAATCGCGGAGTGTTCTCGCCAGACGACGAAGCATGAGAATCCGCACACAACCAGGTAAGTTAGAATGGGCGCCGTCAGGATGTCCAGATGCATCGGCCGCTTCAGTTTCAAATTCTGTATCAAGAAGACAGGCGCCATGAGCGCAAGGTTTAATTCTGCTATCGAGAACCGGGCCCCCAGGCCATTCGAAACGTCGGCCTGGAAGGGCGACGCGCCAAAAACGACGATGAGCGCCAGGACTGGAGAGTACCAGGCGATAACTAAGAAAAACAGGCAATAAAGCGCTGCCGCGGCCCAAATCGGCCGATATTCCGCAAGCGTAACAAGCCCCACGCAGAGGAACCCCAGCGGCAGCATCGTGCCACCGAAGTGCCATATCGCTTGTTGCCTTATGGAAAGACGGTTAAGCAACGACGTCCTCTCTTAACCAACCGGAAGTACATACCTCTCAATTTCTCAGACCTGTTCCATAACTTGAGAGAGCACGGCGCCGACGGCTTGAGCTCGCGTACTCCAACTGTGATGCTCCGCGGTCTGCCTGCGATGCAACTGAACCTCCCTGGTCT
>JBBRRL010000430.1:0-2961 GCA_038200775.1 Nitrospirales bacterium | reverse complement strand
GAAGTACCGCCCGACTTGACCAGGTGAGCGGCCGGGCCCCCCACGCTGCCACTTTTGAAAACCACTCAATCGGGTTGGCGACAAACAGGGCCAAGCGCTCGGGATTGCGCAGCGCTAGGATCTTCGGGACCAATTCACCAAACACTAAAGCAAAGTAGGCAATACCCAATACCATGCATCCGACCGCCAGCGGTTCAGCAATCGAGACCATCACAGGGAAGGGAAGGGCGAGAAAAATTGGCTTGATATATTCGACTGCGAAGACTCCACCCAAGGCAGCCGCGGAGGAACCGGCCAAGGTGATGCCGATCTGGATCGTCGCGAGAAAGCGTTCCGAGTTTTCCTGAAATCCGAGCACTAACCGTGCGGCTTGATTTCCCTCCTCGGCCAGGTGTTTGACGCGGCTGCGGCGGGTATTGATAATCGCGAGTTCAGCGCAAGCAAAAAACCCGTTTAAGAGGATCAGCCCTCCTACAGCCATCAATTCCAGCCACATTCTCGCCACGGTACCACATTTCTCTGAATTGTGGCAATCTCATCTTTTGTAAGTGATTGACATCATACAGCATTACCGCACCCGCACAGAGGAAAGCCGAATTCCTGAAAAATCCAGACAGGAAGGACCACGTGTGTTGACACGGACGGTCGCGGTTGCTACACTCGTTCAATGATACATAAAAAACCTAAGGGTAAATTACCTACTACAGCGCGACGGTTACTACCCGCTATGACAGCATTTCTAATAGGAATCTGTCTTGCCGAAACGAGCGCCCGCGCCGATAGTCTCTACACCTTCGTCGACGGCAAAGGGGTTGTCCATTTTTCCAATGCCCCGAGTGATCCTCGCTACAAGAAGATGAAGGTTCCCGAGCGACCCTTCTTACGTCTCACACCCCCATCCGCCAAAGCCGTGCACCTGGCGATCGTGCAGAATTCCGCCCAACATAGAGTGGACCCCGCGCTGGTTCGAGCCATTATCAAGGCCGAATCGTCCTTCGACGCCGACGCGGTGTCTCGAAAAGGCGCCATGGGACTGATGCAGCTCATGCCGCGAACGGCTCGTTCCCTGAAATTGTCCAACCCCTATGACCCTCAGCAGAATATCTCCGGCGGCGTGAGATACCTTCGGTATTTACTGGATCGGTTCGACGGGAATGTGCCCCTGGCTTTGGCGGCCTATAATGCCGGCGAATCCAGGGTCTCACGCGAGAGCCGGATCCCACAAATCAGTGAGACGCGGGAATACGTACGCCGTGTTCTGCGTTATTATAAAGCCTATCGGCAGCAGGACCTGCGGAAACTCGCCGCAAGTGATATCCACCCTCGCGCCACGCCTCGACAGTACGCCAGTTCAAACTAGTTCGTTAGATTGAAATTCCGCGGCCCATTTTTCCCGCTGTTGGGTTGGGCGACGTTGTCTTTAGCGGTGAGAGCGTAGGTGCCGAGATCAGCTGGATGTGCCGATTCTCCCCGTGTGACTTGGCCCCGGCCTCATCCGAGCGAAAATGGGCGCCGATGCTGTGCCTTCGCTGAAGAGCCGCCGTAGCGACCAACCGTCCGACCGTCACCATGTTCTGAATTTCCCAGTCACGGCGGGTCCGGCCATGATCCCGTAGGCTTTTCTCCCATCCCTTGATACGGCGGAGCGCGGTGCGCAGACCTTCGCCGTCGCGGACCATGCCGACCCTTTCCCACATCAGCCGTCGGAACGAATTGAAAAGCTTATCGACGTCTGTACCCCTTGGAAATGATTGCTCTGAATTCCTGCTGGAGACCAGTGTCTCAGCGTTGGGTGACTGCCGAAGGCGCGCCGCATAAGACCCCGCGGCCTCGGCTGATCGGGCTCCAAACACCAGTCCCTCCAGCAAGGAATTGCTTGCAAGACGATTCGCGCCATGTACCCCCGCGCAAGCCACCTCCCCCGCCGCAAAGAGACCCGGGATCGATGTGGCGCCGTTGACATCCGTCTTTACCCCTCCCATCATGAAATGAGCGCTGGGGCAGACCGGGATCATTTCCTCTGTGATGTCGACGTCATAGCGCAAGCAGGTGGTATAGATGGTTGGGAATCGCTTTCGGATGAAGGCCGCCCCCAAATGTCTGACATCCAGATAGACGTGGCGAGCGCGCGTGGCAATCATTTCGTTCCAGATCGCGCGAGAGACGACGTCGCGCGGGGCGAGTTCGGCCATTTCGTGGTATCGGCGCATGAATGGTTTGTTTTTGATGTTCCGCAGGATGCCACCCTCTCCACGCATCGCCTCCGACAGAAGAAAAGGAGGCGTACCGGGCAGGTACAGGGCGGTGGGATGGAATTGGACAAATTCCATGTCCTCCACGACGGCGCCCGCGCGGTAGGCCATTGCAATGCCATCACCCGTAGCGCTGGTTGGATTCGTCGTCCTCGCATACAGTTGTCCAGCGCCGCCTGTGGAAAGTATGACAGCGCGCGCAGAAACCGATCTGCGGACTCCGGTCGATTCATCTATCACGACGGCCCCGGCGCACCGGCCTTTTTCATCCAGGAGAAGATTGGTGGTGAAGTGGTGGTCCTGCCATCCGATTCGCGGAAGATTTCGTGCTCGCGTGAGCAGGGCCCGGACGATCTCAGTCCCTGTCGCGTCTCCGCCGGCTCGAAGTATTCGTGAGCGACTATGTGCCGCCTCGCGTGCCAACGCGTATTGGCTGCCGACCTTGTCGAACTGGGCTCCCCATCTTATGAGCTCTTGAATCCTGGCGGGACCCTCCTCAACGAGAATCTGTACCGCCTCCTCGCGGCATAGGCCCTTGCCGGCCCGCAACGTGTCTTCCCGATGCACTGCAACATCATCCTCTTCCGGAGCGACAGCGACCCCGCCCTGCGCATAGATGGAACTTCCTTCGGCGGGACTGCCCTTCGTGAGAATCAACACGTGACCCCTGAGGCTCAATCCGACCGCAGCCCGGAGGCCCGCGACGCCG
>JBBRRL010000429.1:0-2981 GCA_038200775.1 Nitrospirales bacterium | reverse complement strand
TGTTGAGAAAACGCGGTCGTGATGGGATCGCTGCCTGAAAAATCCGCCGTGTTCCAGTTCATCTTGGTGAGGGACATGATTTCACGCAGAACCGTGTCCCAGGGCTGTCGCCAAAATGCTCAAGGATTTCGATCGGCTGGGGCACCCTGGCGCCGGGGTAGGTGCGCAGATAGGGCACGTAGCCGGATGTATACAGCAATAGGTCGGATTCGCTGAATTTCACGTACGTTCCGCGCAAGGCGGGATAGTCTCCGGTGCGATAGAACTGAAGTCGGCGCGAACCCAACGCCACGAAGTCCTTTCTAGGGATGCTTCGGCATGCCTCTTCCAAACCCTGTAGTTCTTCCTCCCAAAACTTCGATGTCTTATGCACAACGATGCGGCTCGGCAAGCTCCCCCGATTCTGTTTTTGATAGAGGTCAATGACGTCGCGCAGGAGGCTTGCGGCCTGGATCTTGTCGAGATGCGGAGATCGGCCCTGTTGCCTTTCATCCCATTCGAACGCCTGCCTCTGAGCACGTAGCCGTCACCAGCAGCCGTAAACGCCTGGGCCATGCTACTCCGAATGCGAGGGTTCTCTTCAAGCATTTCCTTATAGAACGAGATACCAACGAAACACACGCCGGGCTCCAATTCCGCTAGTCTCCATGGTGCTCCGCCCGCCTTGTGATAGAGCGCGGTTGAAAAGTTCCAGGCGCGCGTTGCGAGATCCTGCACGCGCTGAGGGCCGCTGCTTGGGGTGGCGGCCAGCCGGAGTGTTCGGGGCCAAACCAACTGCGTCGGAAGACCAAACTGCATCGCTTCTGCCTTTAGGCCGCGCCGTAGATTCTGGTGACCCCACTCTTCATCTTCTGCTCCTGGGGTGCCATCCATGGCATCGAACAGGCTCAGTTGCCCGCGATCATTGGCACGTGATCCGCGCAGGGGCAAAGGCGGCGACGGTTTGCGCCGCGCCCGCCTGCCCTTTTGCACTGTGCATGAATCGACGATATCCTGTGGAATACAACACAGAACGACCTGCGGCTGAGGCTCACGGGACGCAATCGTCTCCAATGCCTCGGCGTACAGGTGGACAACCGTTTTGACGCGGTCGTAGAAATCGGGCACCGCAAGAGCGGCTTTGTAGGCGCTGTCCTTGATCGGCTCGCGCCAGGTGTCGCCGAAGATGAGTTCGCAGTGAAACGGCGCATCCTTGTGAAAACCCGGAAAATGAGGATACAGGAACGGCTGGCTACCGTCGTTAGTGAGCATTCCCTTACAGGCCTGAAGCCATGCTTCAGCGTCTGCGATCATCGACGCGGGTCCCACAATGCCAACGATGGCTGATCGCAGCGTCGGCGAGGTTTGCCCAACCAGGCTATAAGGGCCGTAGAGGGAGAGTCCTGTCTTAGGGTCAACATGTTGATGTTGCCCGCCAAACGATAGCAGATGTTCTGCGATCAAACCGGATTCAAAGTCTGGAACGCGGATCAAGGGGCTTGCTGTGGGGCGGCGTCGAAATGTCTTATTCTGCATCGAAGGCCTCCACGTCACCCTCAAATTCCTCGGGCGCGCCTTCGTCTTCGAGAGGGTCGGAGGCCAAATCAACCGCCGTCGCGTTATCGGCGTTTTCTTCTTCCTCGGCGGCTATGAGGGGAGCCTCTTCATCCAACAGGCGCATGAGATCCTTTTGATCACCCGCGATGCCGTACGACTGTTGGATGACCGCCGGGGCTTTGGCTATTTCAATGAGCTGGTCTCCAGCGCGGATCGAAATCGGCCCCGGCTTTCTGTTACGCAAGATGCTGGTCCAAAATCGAACGTGGAAGAGCACCTGGAGATTTCGCTCAGGGTTGGTCCATTTGGAAACACGCTTCCCAATGTCGGGGCCACCGCTCGGCGTGCGTCCGTCGTCGGTTATCACCCAGGTCGGCGTGATCTTCAAGTAGAAACGCCCGACGAGGAAAATGATCTGGAGATCGGCACCCAGGTGACGCCAGAAGAGCGTCTTGCCGTCTTTCATAATCGGCTTAGCAACGCAGCGCGAGGATTTCTTCTTTCGAGGCACCCAAGACACGACACTCTCAGCGCCATCCTTGGAGGGAAAGAAAAACCGTCCTTGTTTGGTATCGTCGGCTACGAGCCCGGCGTGGACCATGTGGCGAGAGTGCCATGTTGAGGAGAGATAGGAGAACCTTTCGAAGCTCCTCATCCTGGACGAGACTCGGCATATCGAGCGCTTCGATGTCGCCGTCGTCAACAATGGAGCTAAGGGGGCTGTCCGGGGATTCCAGATCGTGGAAAGTAAACAACCGGTCCTCGAAGAGCCGGAACGCCGGCATGTACTTTTCGGCGGCACTCTCCCGGTTTTGATACTCCCGAATGGCCTCTTTGATCTCAGCCTTGGACGGCATCGCGAGTGTCCCGTCTTTGCGCTTTTTCATCATGTCTTCGACAAGGGACGCATGATACGCGTATTGAGGCAGACGTTCGAAGGGTAGGAGGTTGCAGTAGAGACGTTCGGTGGTCACATCGGGGTCGGCCTGCGGCACCGCTCGTTCCACAACCAGCGTTGAGCGGGCGATTTTAGACCCGCTGGTAATGAGTTGTCCCCGATGCGAGATGGGCCTGGGCAAGGGTTCATCTCGCAATACCGCGAGGAGTTGTTTGAGTCCATGGTCATAGTTGTCGCCGCGCAAGTCGATGGTTGCGAGATGCCGAAGCAGCATCGGCACGTAAGGGCAATCCTCCATCAGTAGCGGTATGATGCGCTGGCGACGGTTATCGGGATCTTGGTGTAGGGCTGCGTGCCATTCGGCGTCTGTCCATCCGGTGGCGGAGGGATCAAAGTAGTGAGTTGTCATAACCAGTCCAATAAACCGACTGATTTCAAGGCCGTCATTGACCAACCCCGGTATACTCTGGCCTGGACGGATCTCCGCCTCATCCAGCCACGTGAGTAATCCTCGACTCTGGAACAGTTCCGCTTCGACATCGCCCGC
>JBBRRL010000428.1:0-2987 GCA_038200775.1 Nitrospirales bacterium | reverse complement strand
ACATCGGTCTTGGGATCCACACCTACGACCTTGGCCTTTAACTCGCGCTTGTTGTCCAGCAACACCTTGATTTCGTCGGCCTTCGCCACCACGTGATTGTTTGTGATGATGTAGCCATTCGGATCCACAATTACGCCGGAACCCAGGCTCCGCTCGCGGCGGTCCTTCGGCGCCTCGAAGCGTCGGAATAATTCGTCGCCGAAAAATCTCCGGAAAAACGGATCTTCAAAGGGAGCAAACCCGTGGCCTTCGGGCGTGTGGCTGGTGCGGGTCGTGGAGATGTTCACCACCGACGGGGTGACCGCTTTCGCGACGTCTACGAAATTCCGGTCCGATCCCGGGGGGACAACGACGGGCACGGGAAGGACAGGAACCTGTGGCGGTGCTACTGTCTCACGAACAGCGTGACCGTTCGGCAGCCACCCGAGATCGGACGCGACGATGAGTCCCAGCAGCGCGCCAACGCCGATGAGCAACAAGCCCAGGAAAATGGAGTTACGGGATCGTGCCGGCATAGATCCCGGTAATGGTACGAAGCAGCAGCACGGCATCCTCTTTCCTTCGCTGAAAAGAGTTCCGGCCGATGATCGATCCGAAGCCCCCTCCATCGCGAATCGCACGGGCTTCGTCGTAAATGGCTTTATCATCTTCCTTGGCAGCGCCACCGGAAAAAATCACGATACGGCGGCCATCGAAGGAAGACTGGACGACATGGTGCACGCGTTCGGCCAAAGTCGTGATCGGGATATGCTTTGATTCATAGATCTTCTTCGCGGCCGGTTGTTCCAAGTGATCTGTCGGAAGCTTCACCTTGATCACATGGGCCCCCAGTTGAGCCGCAATCTGAGCCGCATAGGCGACGACATCAATCGCGGTTTCGCCGTCTTTGCTCAATTGGCTACCGCGCGGATAGGACCAGACCACGACGGGTAAGCCGTGCTCTCTAGCTTCGCGGCCGACCTCCTGGAGTTGCTCATACATCTCTCTACAGTGCGAGGAGCCCGGGTAGATGGTGTATCCGATCGCGCTGCATCCCAATTCCAAGGCGTCCTTGACGCTCGCGGTTAGTGCGGTCACCGGGTCCTTGTCCTCATAGAGAGAATCATGATTGTTGAGCTTGAGGATGAGCGGAATCTCGCCCGCGTATTCTGTCGCGCCCGCTTCAATGAAACCCAGAGGCGCCGCATAAGCATTGCAGCCTGCATCAATCGCTAACTGAAAGTGATACAGCGGATTGTACCCGGCCGCATTCGGCCCAAAACTCCTTGCAGGACCATGCTCGAACCCCTGATCCACCGGCAGTATCAGACATCTGCCCGTCCCTGCAAGAGTCCCGTGATTCAACAACCGGGACAGATTGGTGAGAACACCCGCATTTTCACTGGCATACCAACTGAGAATTTCATGGACGCGCTTAGTCATGGCTCCACCTTACCTCTTTCCCTGAATAAAGGCATCAGCTATCTCAACGTCTTCAATGCTGCCGATCACTAACGGTACCCGCTGATGCAGGGTCTTGGGCTGCACGGCTAGGATACGTTCCACACCCGTCGTCGCGCGACCGCCGGCTTGTTCCACCACCATGGCGAGCGGGTTTGCCTCATACAGCAAGCGAAGCTTGCCATCCGGTTTATCGGTTTGCGCCGGATAGAGATAAATTCCTCCGCCGACAAGGAGACGGTGGACGTCGGCCGCCAAACACCCGGAATACCGCAGAGTGTAGGATCGATCCGTCGTTGACTCGGAGTCCTTCATATACTCAATGAACCGGCAAGCACCCGGAATCCACTTGCGTATACTGCCTTCGTTGGCGCTATAGACCGTCCCGTATCTCGGCATGACGATGCTTTCACGAGAAAGCAGGTATTCCCCCAGGTCAGGGTCGAGCGTGAATTCGTGCACGCCCTTACCGGTCGTGAAGACGAGCACGAGGCTGGGCCCATACATTAAATAGCCCGCCGCCACTTGCTGCGTACCGCCTCGTACGAGATCCTCCGGCGTCGGTTCGGCGGCGCCGTCATACCACAGGACCGAGAAAATGGTCCCCATCGGCATGTTCACGTCCGTGTTCGAGGAACCGTCGAGCGGATCAAACAAGAGCATATACCTGCCCTGGGGCCAGTTCTCCGAGAGAATGAGCGGCTTTTCCATCTCCTCTGATGCCAACGCGCAGACCAATCCCGTGTGATGGAAAACTTTGACTATAGTGTCATTGCCGATATTATCGAGTTTTTTGACGGCCTCTCCTTGGACATTGGTCTCGCCGGTGGTCCCCAGAATATCGTTGAGGCCTGCCCGACGAAGGTCACGATCAATCAGTTTTCCGATCAAACCAATGTGCGCCATGAGGGCCGCAAATTCTCGAATTGCTGCTGGACTGCCTGATTGGGTATCAGTAATAAATCGGCTGAGCGTGAATGCTTTGCGGTTCATCAAAAGTGAAATGAGGTCAGAGTCGATTAATCACATCCATCCTGTGAAGTGAGAGTGTACGGGATTATATCTGCTCTTCTTCGCCAGGAGCAACGGCGATTTTCCGGGAGGGCGCTAAGGGCTTGATTGCTTGGTCGATGAGACGTTGCCCTCCACCGATGTCAAGGTGGCTGAAATCGACCCTACTATAACCTTCGCACGCATCAGGACAGGGATGCGAGCTGCGTCATTGGTGAACCACACCCTGATATTGCCCTCATTCAAAAAAAGGCCACGAAACGGCATAATCGCCAAGACCCTGATGGTATCGACTTCCCCAAGAGTCGTCTGCATGCGCTCGAAACCTTCGACCCGAAGCTCCAGCTGGTACGTCTTCTTATCATGGTACACGTCAATCTTCACGCTCTGGCCTACGACCGAAAGGGGCAGGGCGCGAAAGGCATAGAGGCACGACAGCGTATCCTGTACGCCCGCTGGCACCGCAATCGTTTCCCTCACACCGTCTGTCGTGACCATGGCAAGATGAGTGCCTTGATCGAAGAACACCTCTATGT
>JBBRRL010000427.1:0-2989 GCA_038200775.1 Nitrospirales bacterium | reverse complement strand
GCAAATTGTAACAGGGGAGATTCAGACACACAAGAGCAGTTATTCTGTAACGGGTACTGGAACTGTCGGAACTACGGACGGAGCTGTGGGCGTTTCACCCTCAAGGACAAAATCCTGTTCTGTGGACGCATTGTCCGGGTCCTTGGCAACAATCACGACGCGGTGCTTTCCTTTGCTGTCCATCGTTAACTTCCAGACCACTTTGCCAGTGACGGGTTCGATCGACATGCCGACCGGACCCTCTTTTAATTCGTACCTGACCACGTCTTCATCCGGATCTATGGCAATCACCTGATAACGGTATTGGCCGTCTTCGACTACGGTTGGCGGTAAGGACGTAATCCCTGGCGGGCCGTTCTCGATCGTCAGCGCCGCGCTCCCCTTCGGTTCACCGCTCACCTTTGCGTCCGACGGCGTCACGAGGACCGCCAAGATATCTTTCTTTCGAAAGGCTTTGGTCTCCAATGTATCGCTTATCGCGCCAGGCACTTCTTTTCCGTTTCGGAACCATTTAAAGGCAAGTTTGACCGGCTCACCATCAGGATGGCGGGCTACGACCTTGGCGCTTAAAGTTTGTCCACGGTGAATCGGCATCGGCTCCAACCGGATCTCCGTGATCTCCGGGACGGTGCTTCCGACGATCACCGGCGGACTTTTAAAAGAGCGGCCGTCAAACCCTTCGACTGTTGGAATGACTTCTACCTCGACGCGATCGCGATTTTTGAGATCATGGAGCGAGAACTGCGGATCGCTTGCTCCGCTGACCGGGATGTCGTTGACGATCCACTGATATTTATATGTGAGAGCGCGGCCAGCAGGGTCCTCGCCGCGAATATCGACCCGGAGCGTCGATAACAAACTGACATCCGAAGGATAGATACGAGCGGCACGAACAATTGGCTCGTGATCAGCCGGTAGAACCTCTCCTGTAGACGAGGAGTTTTTTGCGCGCTGTGAAACGGGCGCCTTGGAAGTGGGTTCGGGGGAACAACCGCCTTGAAGTAGCGACAAGAGAAGGATGGGCGCCAGATAACCGGCCGCTCTCATCAACACTGCAAACGACGTTTCGGTGTTTACCCCTACAGATTGCGTCATGTCAGCTTTTCACCAAACAGATTGCCTTCGCCCGCCCTGGCACGACGGTATGCCCCATCGCTTCAGTGCTCTTCTGCATCATCGACCCAGCACCGTTCATAGCCAGGAAGTTCCTTGTTGTGCGCTTGTCCATGGGTCTAGTCCCCTCCGCGCTAGATCTTGCGTTGGCAGCTCTCCCCGGTCGCGACGCACGCGTACACTCCAGTAACTTGACCGAACGTATTCCCTTGTCTGGAGTAGCAGCTGATTCGATAGAGGACTTCCACGCCTCCACCTGCGGCCCCTGCACCGGTCCCTTCATAGCCTGCGGCAAAAGCCAAAGAACTGCCCGGCTTGGGCCTGGCGAAAAGCCGGTCGATATCGATGTTGACGGAAAATCCACCGATCGTCATCGTGGCGTTCGGCACAATTCCTGCTGCGGGGAGAAACTGCCAGTCGGCAGTGTCTGCAAGCTGTTCGTTTCCAGGCACTCCCATTATTTCGGATTCAAGAGGGAACTGGGTGATCGAAGGACCCGGTGGATTGGCCAATCCCAGTATGCTGGCCGGCACCCCTGAGTTAGCAAGGGTTTGCTGGATGATTTGCACGGAGGTACTCAAACACGCCTCGGCCGTGTTCACACTGCCTTCGCGCAACCGCTCGCCGCCCGCCAATTTGAGGTCCATGGTCGTCGTGGTAATAGCCGCAATACCGATCACAGTGAGAATCACCGTCAACATGAGTATTGTGAGCATCGCGATTCCGTCTTCGCGTCGCAGAACCGCCTGCTTATCAAACATCGGCATTCTCATAAATTGAGCCTTTCGTCATTCGCGCTACGAGTTGTTCCCATTGCGTAGGGTCACCATTCGCGTCAGCGCTCTGCGTCGGATTCCGGCGACACTCGGAATGAATTGGTCCTCGGCTTGAACTTGCGATGGCCCTGTGAAGGTCGCATCTCTCCAGGTGTTGTTAGGAGTATTTGCGTTCGCAGGAGGTGTCGCCCGCCCGACGACTGTGAGCCTTATCTGCCGGATGGCCGTCGGCGTTGCATTGGCGGCCGCGTATTCGGTCGTGCCCGCCGCCAAGCTTTGGGATCCCGCCCCGACTTGCAACGGGCAGGTGAAAGCGTTCGCACTATCGTTGGGAACAAAATCTTTGCAGTCCGGGGTGTTGGCAATACCGACTGCGCCTCCGGGCTGATCGTCGATGATCCCATCGTTGTCCGTGTCCAGCGCATAGGCAATTTGCAGAGATTCAATGCCATCGACCACCGCTACTGGAGCGGCGTTATTGACACCTCGGAGCAGTTGATACGGTGGCGTAGCAGCGCCGTTTGACACCGAATACTGGATGCACTTGATCTGAACCACCGCTGTCCCTACCGCATAATTGGTCGGCGACACCACAGACCGATTGAGCGTGGTGGGTCCCAGACTATTCACGGTTGCCGTAAATGTTCCTTCCAGCGATATCACATCATTGAGGTCCGGACCGGGGGCGCTGATTTGAATGATGTTTCCAGCCGCGAAGGGCGCTATAGCAACAGTCCCAACCTGTTGGAAGACCGTCATGACCGCAATGGTGTCCGATGCCACATCATTTCCCGGCTGATTATCGCCGGTGTTGATCGTGTTTGCGCACCCCGGCATTGCCCCTGAAAGCGGATTGCCGAAACTCGACATTCTGACGTCACGCGATATCAGGTCCATCGCCAGCCGGACATTTTGCTGAATCTGTACCGTCTGGTCATTGCTCATGGCTGAGCGTTGCCCGGTGTTCAGGACCGCAAAAGCCGCCATGGAAATAATGGCGAAAGCAGCGAGGGCAACCATCATCTCGATTAATGTGAAGCCTCGTTCGGCTCTCTCTTGCATGACATCCTCCATTTTCACCTTGCCGGTGGCGTGGCGGG
>JBBRRL010000426.1:0-2993 GCA_038200775.1 Nitrospirales bacterium | reverse complement strand
GGTGTGGCATAGCGCGCACTGACCCTTGCCGAAGAAGATCTTTTGCCCAATGCCGGCTAGGTCCTTCTTATCCTTGATCGAGGCCACGTCGAACTTCTCCATGACGGGAGGTAGCGAGGCCATCTGCGGAATGCTTAACGAGACTAAGGTGAATGCCCCCAAGACAATAGCGACAAAGGCCACGACGCGCATGAAGCGGGCTTTGACAAACAACAGCAGGGCGCCACCCAACGCGAGGACACTCAATCCCATCGCCTGCAGTAATTGGACTTCGGTCATGGCGCTCTCCGCGTTATTGTCTGTGCAAGCCAGCCGCGGGCACGGTTGATGGGGGCACGGTGGTTTTCAGCCGCTTCTTTTCATCCGGAATGGCTTTGAGTGAGACATCGCCCTTGCCGCCGCCGAGCGAGGCTACCCAAAAGATGAATGCAACCATCATGCAGAACACAAATGTATTCAGCGACATCAAGGCGGCCGCATACCCGAGCGCCGGAGAATAGGCATAAGGCGAGGTGTCCTGCATCACTCCGTAGATGTGCCAGTGAACTCGGGATGACGAGCGGGCATAGCCCATGAGAGTCATTAACAGAATGACCATGACCGCATTCAGGACGAGCGCGTACCCGGCGCGGGCGGGCATCACACCCCATATCATCTCGGTCGTAGTCTTCGCGCTCTTCATTAGGAGTCCGGTCAATGGGGTGACGGTCAGCAGCACAAAGAGCACGACCAGCACCTGTGTCGTGGAGAGATAATTGATCCGGGTAATGGCCGGGACGAAATATCCATAGACGCCGAGCACCACAACGACTATTGCCGCTAATCCGAGGATCACCCCCATGACGGCCTTCGCCGCCTTGGCCCATCCGGCGGTTTCTTGCTTACCAGCGCGCCAGTACATAATGAAACTCATAAAGGTCACAAGGATCATCAAGTTCGCAACCGTCATTTTTGCTGACATGACTCCGAACACACCCAGCAGCGGATGGTGCGTACCTCCCATCTTGCGCGCCTCCTCCAGGCTGGCGACGAGAGAATGCGGCGTCATCCATACGCCGAGGCAGACCAGGAGAATCACCAACATGATCAAGATCGGGCGCCGGTATTTGGGTTCGGAGCCCGGAATACGGTACATGATGCCAAGCCAAAAATAATAGTTGGCGCCCAGGAAGAGAATGCCGATGAGCATCGCCTGCAGAATAAATAGCCAGGAGAGAAAGCCCCCCATTAACGTAATGCCCATTTGCTGGTTGTACTGGTACACCTCACGCATCAGCCAATATCCGGCAAACGGCAGGGGCAGCATTCCGAACACCCCGATGAAATTTCCGACATATCCCATCCAGTCATAATGCACGCGTTCTTCCTGGTTGGGCGCCATGAGATAGCGTAATCCCGCATAGGCGCCGCAAATAAACCCGCCCAGGACGACGTTTGCGATCAGGCGATGAATATTGACCGGCCACCATGTCGGATTCCAGGTCGCCGCCCATGCTCTCGCCCACATGGTCCCCTCGCCGATCACTACGGGACTGGCCTGAAAGGTCGCCCAAGAGTTGGGGACGATCATGATGAAGAACGCGAAGACGTTCAATAGAAATCCCAGGAACAGATGCAGGCCTTTTTTCCTTCCCTGCATTGCGTCCCAACCATACCAATACAGGTACAGCGTAATCGTCTCAAGCAGGAAGAGCGCACAATAGACGAGAAATGACGGGAAGAAGATATCCGTCAAGTAATTCATGAGCTTGGGATAGAGTCCGATCAGCATAAACAGCAGGATTCCGCCGAATAGCGCGGTGGTCGCATAGGCGGACGTCAATAGTTTGGTGAACTCCTTTGCCAGTTTGTCATACCGCGGATCCTTGGACCGCACGCCTACGATCTCGCAGACCCACGCGAAGATCGGAACACCTAATACGAAGCCCGCCAACAGCAGGTGCTGCTGCGCGATGACCCAGATCAGGTTCCGACTGCCGATCCCAGGGACATCCCGGTACTCGACCGCGGTGGAGACCGGCGCGTCCTGCGCAAAGACCAAAGCCATCGGCGCCAATGTCAACAAGAGCACGAAACCCAGACCGATATAGACCGCAAGCCTCCTTTGGCCATTGCACCCTCCCACCCCGACTTCGCCAGGACGAGCTCGTTTCTCCCGGGGCCTGGAATCTGCCAAGACAGACTTCTTTTCCCCTCGGCACCCGCCCGCTTCAGAATCTGCCAAGACAGATTCCTTCTGCCCATTGCACCCGCCCAGCCCTGGAGGCTGCCAAGACAGCCTCCTTTGCCCCTGGCGTGTACGACATATAACGCCTTTCATACTATTTCCCCTTCTGCTCCGCCTTTGGTTTCTGGCCAGGCGTTTGCTCGGGCTTCTTACCATCTTTCTTTTCTTTTGCCTTGTCTTGTTCGAGCGTGTTCAAGACCGCTTCCGCCTTTGCCAGCGACGTCTCCGTTCGCTTGAGAAGATCTTCGGGCTTTACAGGTTTCGCCGGCTTAGAAACCTCAGTCTTATACTCCTCAGATGGGTGCGGAGTGGTCACCGGCAACACGATCCAAAAGACAACGGTCACTAACACGATGACGGCTGCAAAGGAGATAAACATCAGTCCTTGGTCTCGCGGGACGCGATAGTAATCCCACCGCCGAACCCGCTCGACGAACGGCTCGGCCGTCCTGCACCCGCTCGATTCCACTGTCCTCTTAATGCGCCATCCATATACCTGCAGCGCCAACAATGCGAGGACAGCCCCGGCGACGATCGGCGGCATGCTCCACAGCAGAAGCTCCAGCGTGATCTGCTCCGCAATCGGAAATCCAGGAAATACTTTCTTGATCCCGGCAATGATGCTGTCGGCTAGCTGTTTGCCGATCGACACCGCGGCCCCGACTGCAAAATACGAGGCGACGACAAAAGCGGCCCCGATGATTGCGCCCTGCCACCAAAGCTTCAACCCGATCGGGCCCTCCAGGTCCGTACTATATCGCTCAAG
>JBBRRL010000425.1:0-3003 GCA_038200775.1 Nitrospirales bacterium | reverse complement strand
TCCGCCAAAACCGTGTCAAAGGGCTGTCCGGCATCGGTCATGCGGCTCAGTATATAGTTTGACGTTCCATTGACGATCCCGTAGAGACTCACCAATCGGTTTGCTGCTAACCCCTCGGTCAGCGTGCGTAGGATGGGAATGCCGCCGCATACGCTGGCCTCAAAGCCAATATCCACTTTGGCCCGGGATGCGGCTTGAAACAGTTCTTCGCCATGAACCGCAAGGAGCGCTTTGTTCGCAGTTACGACATGCTTTCCCTTGATCATGGCGTCCAATAGCAAGCGTTTGGCGGGATCGTACCCTCCAATGAGCTCCACGACGACGTCGATTTCCGGATCATCAATGATCCGTCGAGCATCGGTCGTCAGAATGTCGGCCGGGATGATGACGCCGCGATCGGCCGTAATGTTGAGGTCCGCGATCTTTTTTAACACCAGGGGGATACCCAGCCGGCGTCGGATAGCCCCAGCATTGGCCGTGAGGATCTTGGCCACACCAGTGCCGATGGTGCCGAACCCAATCAACCCGACTGCGATATGGTTCTTCACGGCTGGCCGAGTCGCAATCGTCTAGTCCTGGCCTTCAGACAATTTGAGCGTCTTCTTGAACCCGCGAATGGCCTGCCGGGTACGATGCTCGTTCTCGACCAAGCCGAATCTCACATGCTCATCACCGCCCTCCCCAAACCCAATCCCCGGCGAGACGGCCACCTTGGCGTTGCGTAGCAGCAGCTTCGCAAACTCCAGCGAGCCCACCTGCCTATAGGCGTCGGGTATACGCGCCCACACAAACATGGTCGCCAAAGGCTTCTCAACCTTCCATCCAATGCGGTTTAAGCCCTCGACAAGCGTGTCGCGCCGGCTGCGATACATGGCAACGGTTTCGCGCACGCATTCCTGAGGCCCATTCAACGCGATGATCGCGGCAATCTGAATCGGCTGAAAGATACCATAGTCAAGGTAACTCTTAATCTTCTGTAAGGCGGCGATCATCTTGGGGTTGCCCACGCAAAAGCCGACCCGCCAGCCGGGCATGCTGTAACTCTTGGACAGGGTGAAAAACTCGACTCCGACATCCTTGGCTCCCGGAACTTGCATGAAGCTGGGCGCCTTGTATCCATCGAAGACGATGTCCGCATACGCCAGATCATGAACGACATACAGGTCGTTCTCTTTCGCAAACGCCACCACTTTTTTGAAAAATCCCAAGTCCACCACCGCGGCGGTGGGATTATGCGGAAAGCTCAGAATCAATATTTTTGGGCGCGGGAGGGACTGCCGAAAGGCGGAGAGCATGTCCTCAAAGAAGTCACCGTCCTGACGTAACGGAAATCCCCGCACCTGACCGCCGGCAATAATAACGCTGTAAGGATGGATGGGATAGCTCGGCGTGGGCGTGAGGACGACATCCCCTGGGGCTACCATCGCCAAGGCTAGGTGGGCCAGACCTTCCTTCGATCCCATCGTGACAATTGCTTCAGTCTCAGGGTCAAGATTGACATTGTAGTTGCGCTGATACCACGCGCAGATCGCGTGACGCAGTTTTGTGATGCCGCGCGAGGCCGAGTACCGGTGATTCTTAGGATTTTTAACGGCTTCTATCAGTTTTTCGACGACGTGCGGCGGGGACGGCGAGTCTGGGTTGCCCATGCCAAAGTCGATGATGTCCTCCCCCGCCTGACGGGCCTTTAATTTAAGGGCCTGAACCTCATTAAAGACATAGGGAGGCAGCCGATTAATTCGGAAGAATCCTTCATTGTGCGTCATGCTGTTATGAGCTCACGAAATGAGGGGACCTCGGACAGGTCACATAGAGTCGCAGATTTTAAGCCAGGACGCGCAACTTGTCAAATATTATAAGGCCTTGGGTTCCTCGCAGAAACATAAAATTTTTGAATAACCAGCATTTTGGGCGACGTTGTTGCAATGCTTTTCGTCGGCGTCGACTCATCACTTCAGGATGACCGAATTCCTTACTAAGCCGTTGCGATAACCTGCGGTCTCTCGTAGACCGAGGGAAAGGACACATATGCTATTATCGTAATATTCGGAATTTTATCGGCGTAGCCCGAAGAACACTATGGCCTCTCAGAACGAGCTGATTGTCGTCGGCGCGCGACAGCACAACCTTAAAAATATCTCGCTGCGCATCCCTCACAATCAGGTGACCGTTATTACCGGCGTATCCGGCTCGGGCAAATCCTCCTTGGCTTTCGATACAATTTTTGCGGAAGGCCAATGGCGGTATATCGAATCCTTGTCGACGTATGCGCGCATGTTTCTTGAGAAACTCGATCGTCCCGACGTGGACCGCCTGGAGAACATCCGGCCGGCCATCGCGATCGAGCAGAAAAATCAAGTCCGCAACTCTCGGTCTACAGTTGGGACGACCACAGAAATCGCCGATCTTCTGCGGCTCCTGTACGCCAAAATTGGCCGGCCCTTTTGCCCCGACTGCGGAACAGCAGCTCGTGCCTATCAACCAGGGGACGTTGCGGACGCGCTCCTCTCAGAACATCTGAACAGCCCCGCCGTGGTCCTGTTTGCCCTGCCGGTGGACTCCGTGACCACACTCCAGCTCCTCCTACAGGACTTGATCCGCCGAGGGTTCGTGCGCCTCCGTCTTGACGAAAGCGTGCTCGACCTGACATCCGATGCTCTCGACGAGATCATGTCGAGATTGAAAGGACGGTCTGAAATCCATGTCGTTCTCGACCGGCTGCGCATTCGTGCCGAGGAGCGATCGCGATTGGTGGAAGCCATCGAACTCGCATTCCGCGAGGGCCACAACCGCTGCGTAATTCACATTCTTGGCCTCGGGCTTCGCGGCTTCACGGAGAGCTATGGCTGCCAGTCTTGTGAACGCGTGTTCGAGAGGCCGAAGCCCGCCCTCTTTTCGTTCAATCACCCGCTTGGCGCTTGCCCGACGTGCAAGGGTTTCGGCAATAACCTTCGTTACGACGAAGACCTGATTGTGCCGGACAAGAACGCAAGTCTCGCCGCC
>JBBRRL010000424.1:0-3016 GCA_038200775.1 Nitrospirales bacterium | reverse complement strand
GAGAGATGGAACGACTTCGTTCTCTCGGCGCACCAGGAACAGAGCAACCTGGACGCCAGTCCTTTCAAGGTGCTTGAGACAAGCAACGGTTTATATGATGCAAAAACGTCGAGAAAATGAGCATCGACATATAAACATCAACGCTTAATGAGACTAGCTCCTCGTAAGATCGTTTTTGTAAACCATTGCCTTGCAATAACTTAAATTCACCTTGAAAGGGCTACAGGAGACTGGCGACGAGCCGGTCAGCGAGTTGGTGGAAAGTGTGGTGAACTTGCGGTTCCAGGAGCGCGAAGGAAGCGGGATCCTTAGCGAACTGTCCGGCCCAGCGTTGCTGCTGGGCGAGGAGCTGGTCGTGGATGTCCTGGAGGGTCGCTTGCGGGGGAGGGACGTCCGCGCCCGTCTGGGAGTCGAAACGAACACGCATGGGAAATCCTTTCGCTGCAAATGACCTCGCCTCCGCTACAATAGTCCTTCAACCCCGGAAAGGCACCCCTTTTCGGGGATGGACCCCTGCAAGCTCTCGCGATAGGATGCGCGAGCGGCCATTGTCCAGCAGCACCAGATGGAACGCCTCGGGGCCATCGAGTTCGCCCGGTCTTTGCAACGCAAAAAGTGGTCGGGATGCATTTCGCATCCAGACGCTCATGACTGCCCGATTTCCTGATGACTCTTCTTCCCTCGTTTGCGTGATTCCACTCCTGGCTTGTTCTTATCTGCCGTATCCCGCCAAAATGACGGGATAAATGGCGGGATCCCCATTGTTGACCAGTTTCCTGAACGGTATCACGCCAAAATGACGGGGTCCGTTGCCGGATCACCCGCCGTTTGAGCTCCTTATCGCCGAACACGGTAACGGGTTGCCGGGCCAGACCCGATCTTCTCAAGCAAGTTCAAACTGGTGAATCGCCGGA
Organism: Nitrospirales bacterium; assembly: GCA_038200775.1. GTDB lineage: Bacteria > Nitrospirota > Nitrospiria > Nitrospirales > NS-4 > NS-11. The sequence goes on along the minus strand of JBBRRL010000424.1, from coordinate 2,102 downwards.
AGTGGTTCAGAGCCGTGCGGTTCGGCACTCCAGTTGCCGCTGCGTATTCGCTCGATGACACCGTTTCTTTCGAGGCTACCCATTGCCAGCCTTCTCGTTCAGCGGAGCTGAGCGCCTGAAGAATTTTAGGAGACAGGGTTCGCGTCGCACTCGCCGCGCTGGCATACAACGTCAGCACCAGGTACGGGTCTTCCCAGGCGTATCGGGGAAGAGGTAGGCGGGCCTGCTCGGCTCGCTGCTTCATCGATTTCAGGCCCAACCCTCGCTCCTCAGCCAGTTCCATCCGCGAGAAGACGTAGTGAAGGACCGGGTTGCGACTGAGCATCGGAGCATTGAAGAATTGGAGTTGTTCCAGGGTGATCGGGTCCTGGGGTAAGCCTGGGCTTCTGATGGTGAGAGCATCGGGAGCGACGACGAGCTGGCACTTCGCCCCAGTAATCCCGTAGTCGCGGTGGATGATCGCGTTTACGATTCCCTCTCGCGCCATCTCAAAGAACGGCTCGCTTACTTCCCGACGCCTGGCGCCGGAGCGGTCGATCAGGTTGGGAAGTTTGTCCCGAAGCCACTGCAATGCCTGCTCTGGGGTCAATACCTGCGGCCCGTCAAAGTCCTTCACTTCTTCGCGTCCGCCGAGGTCGTGGATTGTCCCGAGCAGCCCAACTTGCTGGATCGCCACCCTCGGCTCCTTGCCGAACAGGGGAGGCCGAACCCCGTGGGGACGAACCGCTCGCCTTCTTGCTTGAGCAGTCCTTGCAGCGCCAGACGACGGTTGAATTCCGGTGAGCCGACTGCGCCTTCGATTTTGGCAAGGCGTCGATATTGCTTCAACGCCTCGGGGGAAAAGTCCTCCATGACTGCGCTGGCGAAGGGATACTCCAGGTTCGAGAGGGTTACTATCGGAGGCTTTTTCTCCTCCTGGGCTGCCGCCGCACGTTCCATCGCTTGCTCGATAAATGCCCTGTTCGCTTCCTGGATTTCCTCCTGCAAATCGCGGTCGAACATGTGGACCGTGACTCCATTATCCTGTAGGTATTTGATTCCCTTGCGATCTACTGTCGGGTCGGGATCTTCGATGCCGACGTAGACTTCCTTGATCCGCGCGAGAACGATGCGTTCGGCACAGGCGAGCTTCGGATGTCGGCGAGAACCGGGAGCACACGGCTCCAGCGTGGCGAAGAGGATCGAACCGTCAAGTCTCTGGTCGCGGTTCTTCCGCTCCCACAGGGTGTACTCCGCGTGGTCGCCTTCACGCAATTCCCCCCGGTACGCGGTGATGATTGTCCCGTCAGGCCGGACCAGCACCGCACCTACCAGCGGACTCGCCTTGCCATCGCTTCGAGGCTCGGCGACCGATTGGCGCATGATCTCGATGGCCCGCTCCATCAGGTGACAAAACCGGATTTGACCTTGGCCATTACGTCGCCCTCCGGTGCTGGACGCGGTCTCCCGGCCCGCAAGTCAATGATCGCTCATCGAGGAGCCACTATTCAGATCACGCCATTGCTCGCGGAATGATCGTGCCGCCGGCGCGGGAAAGTCGCGCAGGTCGGTCCAACTCGCTCCCGCGCCCGGCATCGTCTTCAACCATCCCTTCCGCGCGCGCAGCCGTAACACCACTCGCGCCGCGCGCAGGACCAATCGATACAACCACGGCCGGGCGAATACCTCACGCGCCAGCCGATATGCCACTTTCTCCAGGAACCCGCCCTTCCTCGGCTCATGATGCTGCGCCTCGCGCAACCCGATCAGCATGTGCGGAATGTTGATCTTCACCGGACACGCCGCCTGACACGCTCCGCACAGCGATGACGCATGCGGCAAGTGCGGGTTGTCCGCGACGCTGTCATAGAGCGGGGTCAGGATGCTGCCGATCGGACCGGAGTAGACGCCGCCATACGCATGGCCACCGATGCGTCGATAGACGGGGCAGGCATTGAGGCACGCTCCACAGCGGATGCACTGCAAGCTCTCGCGATAGGGACCGGCCAGGATGCGCGAGCGGCCATTGTCCAGCAGCACCAGATGGAACGCCTCGGGGCCATCGAGTTCGCCCGCTCGCTTCGGTCCAGTAATCATCGTCGTGTAGATCGATAGCGTCTGTC
>JBBRRL010000423.1:0-3028 GCA_038200775.1 Nitrospirales bacterium | reverse complement strand
GGACGACTTGATCGCCCAAAAACGCTGGATGGGTCAGGAATACTCGCGGCAGCTCAGGGATATACCCGGGCTCGAACTGCCTGTTGAAGAGCCCTGGTGCCGTCACATGTATTGGATGTACGGAGTCGTCTTGTCGGAAGACAGAGATATGGATGCGGTCGCCTTTGCTCGTGAGCTCCACAAACTTGAAGTAGATACGCGCCCATTTTTTCTAGGGATGCATGAGCAACCGGTGTTTCAAAAGCGGGGCCTCTTCGTTAATGGTTCGTATCCAGTCGCCGAAAGGCTCGCAAAGCAGGGCCTGTATTTGCCCTCGGGATTGGCATTAACAGAGGATCAAATTGCTGAGGTGTGTCGTGCCGTGCGAAAGGTGTTATCGTGAGCCCGGCGTTTGGCGAAGTCTACGCCACGGCGTACGATCTGTTGTACGCAGAAAAAGATTACGTGTCCGAGTGCGATACCGTCGAGCAGCTCGCCGGTAAATACGCCAAAACCCCAGTTCAAAGCTTTCTCGATCTTGGATGCGGCACCGGCAACCACGCCATACAACTGGCCCATCGCGGTTATGAAGTATGTGGGGTAGATAGAGCGGAAGATATGCTGGCGAAGGCTCGTGAGAAAGCGCGCCTAGCAGGGACAACTGGAAAGATCAGCTTTCATCAAGATGATCTGCGTCGCGTGGACCTTGGACGGCACTTCGATGTCGCGCTCATGATGTTTGCGGTCCTGGGATATCAAAAGCAGAACCACGATGTGCTCGCGGCGTTGACTGCCGCGCGCCGGCACCTGCTCCCGGGCGGACTGCTACTTTTTGATGTCTGGTACGGCCCTGCTGTCCTGGCGCAGCGCCCGTCCGACCGCACAAAAAGGATTGCGACAGACGGTGGCGAAATTCTGCGCAGTGCTTCCGGCTCCCTGGACGTCCGGCACCATCTCTGCACGGTACGGTATGACATCTTGCACATTGAAGGAGACCGCATCGTGGCTAGGGACCGTGAGGACCATGTCATGCGGTATTTCTTCCCTCTCGAGCTAGAGTTGCTCCTTGAGTGCGCGGGCTTTCAACTCCTGAAATTGGCCGCCTTCCCCGATGAGGGCAAGCTCGATGAGAGTACTTGGAATGTCTTGGGTATGGCCCAAGCGCTGGAAACGAACACGTCGAAGTCATTTATCTCAGAAAGGGAGGGTGGCACACCGTGAAAAAGGCGCTCATCACAGGAATCACCGGGCAGGACGGATCGTATTTGGCGGAGCTGCTGCTCGCAAAAGGCTACGAAGTACACGGCATTATTCGGCGTGCGTCGACCTTTAACACGGGCCGCATCGACCATTTATATCAAGATCCTCATCTCAACGGGGTGAGGCTGTTCTTGCATTACGGCGATATCGCAGATTCTACGAACCTGATCAAGCTTCTGTACCGGATCCAGCCGGACGAGATCTATCACCTTGCCGCCCAGAGCCATGTACGGATCAGTTTCGATATCCCTGAATACACGGGGGATGTCACAGGCCTTGCAACCGTTCGTCTCCTTGAGGCCATAAAAGAGACAGGGGTAAAGGCCAAGTTTTATCAGGCGAGCAGTTCTGAAATGTACGGCAAGGTCCAGGAGATCCCGCAGCGTGAAACAACACCCTTCTACCCGCGGAGTCCGTATGGGGCGGCGAAGGTCTATGCCTATTGGGTGACGGTCAATTACCGGGAGAGCTACGGTATCTTTGCGTGCAACGGGATCTTATTCAATCACGAGTCGCCCCGCCGCGGTGAGACTTTCGTGACGCGCAAAATTACGCGCGCCGCCGCGCACATCAAGGCTGGGCTTCAGGACAAACTCTATCTGGGAAACCTGGACGCAAGACGGGATTGGGGATACGCAAAAGAATACGTAGAGGCCATGTGGCTCATGCTGCAACAGGAAGAACCGATGGACCTGGTGATTGCCACAGGCGAGACGCACTCGGTCAGGGAATTGGTAGAAGAAGCGTTCTCCTTTGCGGGCCTCGATTGGGAGAAGTATGTCGGCATTGATCCGAAATACTACCGGCCGGCAGAAGTCGACCTCTTAATCGGCGATGCCACGAAGGCCAAACAGCTATTGGGATGGAAGCCAGAAACCACGTTTAAGCAGCTCGTCCATATGATGGTCAGCGCCGACATGCAGATGATCAATGAAAGCTCGAACAAGAATAACCAAACCGTGTTGAGTTGAGCACTGTGGGTATTGGAGTCTCTACGACTGTGAATCCTTTGCCGGAAATGGATCTCCAGGATCAGGTTCCGCTAGTGGTGGAGGACATCAAGACAGTCAGAAAGGTCCTCCTGATCGCAAGCCATTTTCCTCCGATGCAATCGGGGGAGGCAGCTCATGCCTTTCATCTGAGCCAACACCTGCAGCAACGAGGGTATGAGGTTGATGTTCTTACCAGTCGAGGGACCATCGACACGAATGGTCATGGGATCCGTGTACATCCGGTGATGCAAGACTGGTCGTGGAAGGAATTGCCGGCCTTCACTAAGGTTATCAGACGTTGTTCGCCGGATGTGATCTTATTGATGTATATCGGTTTGATCTATAACGATCATCCGATGGTGACATATGCGCCTACTATATCGAAACTCTTGCGGCCGGCCGCTGCATTTGTGACGTTGTTTGAATATCCGCTGGGCGCCAAGCCTTGGAAAATGTCTTTTCTTTCCAGGATTGTCCGAAAGACGGCAGCGCGCCTAGCAGGCCCTAAGGATTTGGATTATTACTATGGCACTTTGTTACGAGACAGTGATCGGATCATTGTATTAAGTGACTGGCATCGAGCGACCTTGGCGAAGGATTACGCCGGGGTGAACACGAAAACTGCGTTGATTCCCCCTCCGCCGCTTTTGCGGATTCTTCAAGATGAAAATGGCGCGGTGCGCAAGAAAGCCCGCGATTTCCTTGGAGTAAAGGATGACGCGATCCTTATTGCATATTTTGGCTACATCTATGAAGGGAAAGGCGTCGACACGCTGCTCAAGGCCTTCGCTAAGCTG
>JBBRRL010000422.1:0-3042 GCA_038200775.1 Nitrospirales bacterium | reverse complement strand
CCTCATCCCGCGCGACCTTCGAATGAAGGTCCGGAGCCTCATTGCGCAACGGATCCGCAAGCGCGTGGCGGACGTATGGCCTATCAAACCTGGATCGGAATCTCCGCCGGAGGGCTGGCCGGGATGGCCGGACGGGAAGAAGTTCGCCCTTGTGCTGACTCATGATGTCGAAGGTCGAATGGGCCTGTCCAAATGCAGACAATTGATGCAGCTCGAACGCGATTTAGGATTCCGGTCTTCGTTCAATTTTATCCCTGAAGGCAACTATAAGGTTCCCCGGGAGCTGAGAGAAGAACTAATGCGGAACGGGTTTGAGGTGGGAATACACGACCTTAAGCACGACGGCCGGCTCTTTGCGTCCCAACGACAGTTCAAACAGCTAGCCGGGCGCATTAATCGCTACGTTCAGGAATGGGGTGCCACGGGATTCAGGTCGGGATTCATGCTGCATAAGTTGGATTGGTTACACGAGCTGGACATCGAATATGATGCTTCGACTTTCGACACCGATCCCTTTGAGCCGCAGCCGGAAGGACGTCATACAATTTTCCCCTTTTGGATTCCTCTGCCAAATGGCGCATCCCTCAACTCTCAACCGCCTGGCTCACAAAAGCCATCGAAGTCAGCTCTGGCTCACCCTCGCCGGGGCTACGTGGAACTTCCGTACACCCTCCCTCAGGATTCGACTCTCTTCTTGTTGTTGAGGGAGAAGACGCCAGAGATCTGGATGCGAAAACTCGACTGGATTGCGGATCACGGAGGGATGGTATTGCTCGATACGCACCCTGATTACATGGCCTTCGACCCGTTAAACGAAAGGGGGGGCAAGTACCCAAGCGGACTTTACAAGGAGTTCTTGACGTATGTCCGTTCCAAGTATTCTGGTGCGTACTGGGACGCATTGCCCAGAGAAGTAGCTGCTTATATAAAGCAGAGCGAGTCTCCGGCCGAACCATTACGCATAAAGTCCGCTGCTTCGAGAGAAAGGATCTGGGTTGATCGCGACAGCTCGCATCAACCTGTATTGTCGCCGCCAGTGGCTGCTACCGACAGCCGACAACGCCTCCATGGCAGGCGTGCGGCTGTCCTCCTGTTTTCTCATTACCCTGCCGATCCTCGACCCCGTCGAGCCGCGGAAGCTCTTGCCAAGGAAGGGGTAGTGGTCGACCTCATCTGCCTCCGGGAAAATGAGAAGGAACCGCAGCGCCAGACCATCAACGGCGTCAACGTCCTCCGTGTTCCGATGAGGCGACACCGGGGCGGCAAGATGAGTTACGTGAGACAGTATACGGCTTTCATCCTGACGTCCTTTGCCTGCCTTGCGTTCCGATCTTTAACTCGGAGATATGACTTCGTGCACGTGCATAACATGCCTGACCTTCTCGTTTTTAGCGCATTGGTTCCAAAGGTCTTGGGCGCTAAAGTCATCTTGGATCTTCACGATCCAATGCCAGAGCTCATGCAGACCATCTTCAAGCTGCGGGAGGAAAGCTTTGGCGTTCGTATTCTGAAGCTATTTGAGAAATGGAGCATTGGTTTCGCGGATGTCGTGCTCACTGTCAATCTCGCTTGTAAGACGATCTACTCATCTCGCAGTTGTGCGCCTGAGAAGATAAGTGTGGTTCTGAATTCGCCTGATGACAACATTTTCCGGTTCCAGCGTCCCAGGTCGAAAAGCTTAAATGGAAGAGGTCCTGCCCAGCCATTTGTCATTCTGTATCATGGATCGCTAGTGCGGCGAAACGGCTTTGACCTCGCGGTGGATGCTCTCGAAATCGTGAGAAAACGTATCCCGACTGCAAGGCTTAAGGTGTGTGGCGAGCGCACGCCTTTTTTCGAGGAGGTTATGGAATCGGCTCGGAAACGCGGACTGCAAGAGGCCGTTGAGTACGCAGGCGCGAGAAATCTCAACCAAATTGTCGAAGCCATTGAGAGTTGCGATCTCGGCATCATTCCAAATCATCGCAACATCTTCACCGAGATAAATACGCCCACTCGCATTTTCGAATACCTCGCCTTGGGCAAGCCCGTAATCGCTCCACAAGCCAAAGGAATTCAAGACTATTTCGGAGATGAAGAGCTCGTCTTTTTTAAGCTTGGAGACGCCAGTGATCTCGCGCGGAAAATTGAATTCGCGTTCTTCCACCCCCATGACGTAGAACAGATCGTAAAACGGGGCCAAGAGATATATCTGGCGCACACGTGGAGCCAGGAGAAAATAAACCTTCTGAAGCCCATTTGCGAACTTTTGTGAGGACTCGCGCTTTGCGAATTTTACTCATGAGGCTCCCGGCGTAGTCGAGCTCGACTCTTCATGCTGGGCAGTTTTGTAGCGCGCTTCGGGAGATGATCGGCGTTCTGGCGAGCGATGCGGAACATCCCGTGGTCAGGGAGTTCTTCGAACTGTTTAAGACCCCTTGGGAATTCTACCGTAGCGACTCTCAATACGAGGTCCTGATTTGCTCTGACATTCGGTTGCCAAACAATTCCGCCAAACTCGTTTTGATTTATGGGGCCGAGCAGAAATCTTTCGATCAGCAAAAAGGTATTGAATCACATTCGCAACACGCGAATACCGTCCTTGCATATAAGGGGAGGCGGATCCCGCTCTTTGGCTGCTGTCTCACCTTTGAAGGTGCACGACTCCCGGTGCTTCTCCACGAAATCAATCAGAAACCGGCGGTGCTGGAAATCGCTTCGAACAAACAAAAATTGGTGCGCATTGGCTTCGACTTGTTTCAGGAGATTGGTCATCTCCTGACCCGCGGTCAGCCACTCGCCCAGGCCCGAATCCCAACTCTAGAGCTGCATATCACTGTCCTCCGTGATCTGATCCTCGGTTGCGGCATTGCCTTGATTGAAATCCCGCCGATTCCGGCGGGATATAATTTTATCGTTTGTCTCACGCATGACGTAGATCACGTGGGAATTCGAAACCACAAATGCGACCACACAATGTTCGGATTTCTCTACCGGGCCATTATCGGTTCCGTGATCGGTTTTTGTAAAGGAAGACGGTCCCTAAGACAGCTTGCTACTAAT
>JBBRRL010000421.1:0-3055 GCA_038200775.1 Nitrospirales bacterium | reverse complement strand
GGCCTTCGAACCCTTCAATGAAGAAGGTCGGAAGGGATATATCTTCGAAGGAACGGGGAGTTACGGAAAAATCTTCGGAGAAGCGGCATCAAAAACACTCATGTTGGTGCCGGGGGCGGGGATCGAACCCGCACGGGAGTTTCCCCCCACGGGATTTTAAGTCCCGGGCGTCTGCCAATTCCGCCACCCCGGCATGGGCGCGGATTGTAACATAGCTGAAAGTAGTTGCGGTGGTGGTCGCGTCATCTCTCATCGCCTGTTCGGATACCTTCACCGTGGGGCAATGTCAGGTAGGAGTAGCCCATTACGCCACTGCATCAAATCGGCCTCTCGGAAACTTTGTGGAAACGGATCACGGCATGCACTCGCCGCGGTTGTTGCGGCCGCATAGCTTTTACTGCTTACGTAATGTGTAAGCGAAGACACGAAGACCGACAAGGCATTGCTCATTCTGGCCATCATTGTCCTGACGTGTCCTAGATTACCTGTGGTCCAAAGTGTGCATACGCAATATCCAAGATACAAGTGCAGCAGGCGGCTCTGCACGACAAAACAGCTCGACCGAAGGTCGAGGAGGGCTGCCGGCGGCCGTGGCTCTGATTCTCCAGCCCTCAGAGCACGGTGAATGGTTGTGGTGAGTTGTACGCGACGTCTGGAGCGCGTGCCAAAGGGAAGGCGATGCCAATTATCTCATGTCCCATGTGTCGCGAGCGTATCCCGGCAAGTGCCTTGAGCTGTCCGTTCTGTGCTCGCGCGGAGAGTTTTGAGCCATCGACGGGGAATTGGCCGTACGGGTTCATGATTCTCGTTCTGTCTTGCCTGGTGATCGCAAGTCTTCTGTTTCGGAGGTGAAGAACTTCTCCTGCTTAGATGCGCTGCACTTGACGCTTACTCATATGCGCCAACGTTGGAGATGTCTGGAGAAAAAACGGTGAGACTCGAAACGGACATTCGAATTGGTTTTGAAGCAGCAGCACGAAAGGGACGATCAAAGACCGAGGCGCTGCGTCCTTACGGCAGATAGTCCGGAATTGATTTCGCCGGCGTCCTGTGCCAGCTCGCCGGAGTCACCCACTCTACGACCGGCCAGATCGCCATACCTGTCAAAGCAATAAGGCCTAGGACAACCATGAATAGCGGTAATGTCCCGCCGAATGTATAAACCAGATCTGCCAGGGACTCTAAGACATTCATGAAAACCTCCACTCCGCCTGGAAGGTTGGACTCTATGTTTGGATAAGTCAAAGCCTCATAAGGGTGGATTAGGATAAATAGACCTATCTAGAAGTGAGCGATTTTGAACAGCCCAAGAACGGCGTTTGGTGTATTGTTCCGGGCTATGAATAGCAAACCGAGCAACACCAAGCTCTTTCCTCTTACTAGCGGTGAATTCAGGAGTGAGCCTATGGATCAAGACCATGCCGAGGACGTGGTAATTGTACTTGCCCAACACATGGTACGCTTGTTCGACCGCCACAAGCTGACGGCGGCGCAAACCAAAAACCTATTAGAAAAGGTGCGCGTGCTAGTTAAAGTGGGAGAGGGGGCTACACTCACAACACCGAGATAAGCATCCTGATATCTCGGTTGCCTGTGACGTCCTGCTTAATGCGGTCAACTTTTCTTTCACTTGCTTAAGAAACGTTTGTGGTATCCCCAGCCCGAGAGCACCTCACATTTCTTCGGCATCTCCCGGATTGACAATTCAGGCCCCTCCACCATAACAATGAAGTGATCAGACTTACAGGGCATAGGTAGCCCTAAAAGGCTTCACCCAGAAGACGCTCATGCCGACTGCCTTACAACAGGGATGGTGCTCACTTCCCCTCGGCATGAGAGGATCGGTGAAACGATGGGTGACACGGGCGCTCAACGTCTGACCACCATCCATCTCGGTCTTCTTCTCCCGATGTTTCCTATGCTACATCCCTGCCTCTATCCAGACACCGCGATTAAGGCCCGTCGCTATCTGGGCGAGTTCACGGTTATGGTCAGCACCCTTTATCCGATTGAGCGTGAGATGCTCTCCGGAACCTATGATCGGATGACGACAACCATCATTCGCCGCTACCTGAAAACTGGCGATGTCTGCGCCGACATTGGCGCGAATGTTGGCGCACTCAGCCTAGCAATGGCACAGCAGACAGGCCCAACCGGGACGGTCTATGCCTTTGAGCCAGGACCGATGCTCTACGAGAGATTGCAGACCAACATCTCGCTCAATCGCCTTCGCTGTATAGTCCCCATCCAGCAGGGTCTTTCCGATAGGCGTGGGATATTGCAGTGGGCTGAGGATATGGACAACCGAGGGAATGCGTGCCTGCAAGGCACCAGCGGGATTCCTGTCCCCGTGCAGACGCTCGATGAGTTTTGTCAGGAAAGGGGCATTTTACGCCTCGACTTTATCAAGGTGGACGTAGAAGGCATGGAACTAGAGGTGTTCAACGGCGCCTCTTGGGTCATGTCCACCATTCGCCCGGTGCTCTACTTCGAAACGCATCCTGGTTTTCTCGCACATCTTGGTCCTGATGCATTCCACAAGATTGAACGACTGCTCAAACAGGCCCGATATGCTCTGTATAAAGTTTCCCCGGATGGATCAGCGATCACGCATACGACCGCCGACGATCTGTCATTGAATACCTTGGCGCTACCAGAACCAGCGGATATACGCCAAGTATGTAGTTGATTCTCCTTGGGTCTTCTCGAGGTGTGTGATCGTGGGCAACCCACCACGGGCTGGCCACGGAGTTTACAGTGCGTTACGTTTTGGACGGATCGCTAACACGGCTGAACACAACACTGCATCAACCGAACCGGCAACGTTTCAGATCATAGAGAAGTGACTTAGTCATGTTTAAATTCACGGCGCACCCTCTCCTCCGGAACGCGCACGCCATGACAATCATTCCGCGCTATTGGCCTCGGCGGGAGCTGCTGACAGGCCTCCCGCGGGAAGCGCGTTTGTTCCCTGTGAGTAATGACACTCAATTGCTTGGGTATTGCCATTGGCATGCCGACCGAAAAAACGCCGGGACAGTCATTCTTGTCCATT
>JBBRRL010000420.1:0-3056 GCA_038200775.1 Nitrospirales bacterium | reverse complement strand
CGTGCTGGTAACGGCGATACCCCGTGACGGTTTCAAGCGCATGGCCCAGTGTATGTCCAAAGTTCAAGATCCGCCGCCGATCCCCTTCCCGTTCGTCGGCGGACACTGTGGCTGCCTTGATTGCACAGGAGGTGCGCAAGATCTGCTTCAGGCTTTCAGGCTCGCGCTCGAGCACCCCGGGCATGTGGGCCTCGAGAAACTCAAAGAAGACCGCATCTTCAATGACCCCGTACTTGATGACTTCCGCCAGTCCGGCGCGATATTCGCGCTCGGGAAGGGTCATGAGAGCCAGCGGATCAACCAACACCATGCGAGGCTGATAAAATGTCCCGATAAGATTTTTCCCCAACCGATGATTGACCGCCGTTTTCCCCCCGATGCTCGCATCCACTTGTGCAACCAGCGTGGTCGGCACCTGTATAAAATGAATCCCCCGCAGATATACGGATGCTGCGAAGCCCGCGACGTCCCCGACGACTCCACCGCCGAGAGCGATCAGCAGGGTTCCGCGCTCCGAGCGGCTCTCAACGAGCGCGTCCAGGATCAGGTTTAACCACCGCATGGACTTGGCCTGTTCGCCATCCGGCACCACCAAAACGGTCACGGCAAAACCGTGCGCCTTGAGGCTCTGAACAGCGCGCCGGCCATACAGACGCTTAACGATAGAGTTCGTGATGATGACGGCGCGGCGTCCGACGCCAAGCACAGCCAGATACTGCCCAAGCTCATCCAGTAGTCCGTTCTGGATAATGATGTCGTAGGTTCTGGCTCCAAGATTGACAGAAATGCGGGTCGGCTGTGCCGTGGAGTCAGAAATCGATGACAGGCGAGTGGTCATGGTGGAATGTGGCAAGAGACAGCGCGGCTAAAACTTCTTCACGTAATCCTGATACGCGCGATAGTTTCGCCCGAGCTCTTCAACCGTGTCCCCCCCGAACTTTTCTAAGAACGCACACGCCATCTCAAAGGCGACGACGGCTTCCCCGATCACGCCGGCGGCGGGAACAGTACAGATATCGGACCGCTCGATGCTGGCCTCGACCGGCTCCTTGGTCAAGATGTCGACGCTCCTCTTCGGGTTTTACAGCGTGGAGATCGGCTTCATCGCGGTTCGAAGGACAATCGGCTGTCCCGTGGTAATGCCCCCCTCAAGCCCTCCGGCGTTATTGCTGCCCCGAGTGAATCCGCCGTCATAAAAGATCTCATCATGCACTTCTGACCCAAAGCGATGAGACGCCTCAAAGCCCATGCCCACTTCGACCCCCTTCATGGCTTGAATGCTCATCAAGGCCATGGCGAGCCGGCCGGTCAGACGGCGGTCCCATTGAACATAACTGCCCAACCCGAGCGGCGGATTCGTTACCACCACTTCAAAGATGCCACCTAACGTGTCACCCTTGTGCTTGGCTTCCCGGATCTTCGCGATCATCTTCTCCGAGGACGCCTCATCAGGACATCTGACTTCTGACTTCTCGGCCCGCAGGAAGGCCTCCTCCACGGACACATTCTTTCCGACAGCGACCGTGACGCCCCCGATCGCCACCGTATAGCTGTAGATCTTCATGCCGAATTCCGCCAGCAATCCCTTGGCTACCGCTCCAACGGCCACCCGAATTGCCGTCTCACGGGCGCTGGCTTTCTCCAGCACGTTTCTGATGTCGTGGTGGTTATACTTGATAGCGCCGACAAGATCGGCATGTCCTGGCCGCGGGCAGGTGACGACCTTCTCCGTGGACGCGGGTCCAGGTTCAGGCGCCATGATCTCTTGCCAGTTCTCCCAGTCTTTATTTCGGATCAGAAGGCTAAGTGGGTTGCCGAGGGTGTAGCCCTTTCGCACTCCCGCAAGGAATTCGACGCGGTCTTGCTCGATTCGCATCCGTCCCCCCCGCCCGTAGCCTCGTTGCCGGCGTGCGAGATCCTGATCGATGAATTCGGCAGTCAAAGGCAGACCGGCGGGGATTCCCTCCACAATGGCGGTAAGACATTTCCCGTGGGACTCACCCGCGGTAAGGTACCGTAACATGGAGCTATCTTAAAGGAGGCGGCTCAGTCCTTCAAGATGATTGGGGTCACAAATACCAACAACTCGGTCGTGGTGAGCGTGACGGCTTCATTCTTGAACAGCCAGCCAAGGAACGGAATACGGTTAAACCAGGGCAATCCTTGCGTATTGTCGGTTCGGTTCTCCTCAAAGATTCCTCCAAGGACCGTGGTTTCCCCGTCGCGGAGAAGAACCTCGGTCGAGGCTTCTTTTTTGTCGATCGTTGGCCCGGCTGCAGAGACCGCCGCGCCGATAGAGTTCTTGGTGGCCTTGATCTCCAGCCGGATGGTCTGCGCGTATGGGATCACGTGAGGTGTGACGTTCAGCGTCAAGGTCGCGTCGACAAAGGTCGTTTGCGTTCCCTGGAGCGACGTGGTCTGAAAAGGTACCTGGCTCCCTTGTTCAATCTTGGCGGGCTTATGATCCAACGTAATGATCTTCGGCGCCGAGACGAGCTTCGTCAGGCCGAGAGATTCTCCGGCCGACAGACGCAGGTCCAAGGTCCCGGTCGTCCCTAGGAATTTACCAATCGTCAAGCCAATCGCACTTGTCGGAATGTTTGCGCCGCTGGCCGTGGCGGCAAGATTCACCAGGAAATCTGATGCGGCAACGCCAGTGCTGAACGCCGGGCCCGTGCGGCCGAAGTTCAGGGTTACGGGACCTTGCGAATGCAATGCTCCGTTACCCGCAAAGTTGGTTGGAGAGGTGCTGGTCGCCGAGCTCACGCCCCATTGCACCCCGAGACCACGGGCAAACGACTTGTTCGCCTGGACAATGCGCGCTTCAATTTGTACTTGAGGCGTGACCCGATCGAGATCGCGGAGCAGCCGCTCGACCTTGCGGAGGTTGTCCCCGATGTCTTTGACGATGAGGGCGTTCGTCCGTCCATCTACCTTGACTTCGCCGCGAACGCTCAAATTGCTCTTGACGATGTCCAGCGTCTTTGGAGCATCAGCATAGTTGAGATACATGATCCGGGTAGCCAGGGGCTCGGCCTTGACCGTGGCCTCGTGTG
>JBBRRL010000419.1:0-3060 GCA_038200775.1 Nitrospirales bacterium | reverse complement strand
ATGATCGGCGACGAGAGCATACAACCGCTCTCTCCCTCTTCACCGACCATTACCGGCCACGTCCCGGTGTTGCTGCATGACGCCGCAATCTCCCGCAAGGCTTCGGGCGGCTCAAGCAGCGAGACGAACTCGCCGTCAATCACGTTGAGAATCGTATGGGTCGAGACAAATGATCGCAGCAGGGCTTCGTCACGGCTCTTAAGACGTGCGTCCTCAAGCGGTGTGCGGTTCAAGATACGCACAGTGACTTTGAATAATTTATCACTCGCGTGTTTTGCCGATACTTCAATCGTACCTTGGATTGACTGCTGTTTGCGGACGATCACTCCGACCGTTTGTCCATCCGGCTCACGCAAAGGCTCCGTCTCCTGTTTGGAATCGAAGGTGAACGTCTGCGACTTCCCTTCCGCGACAAGCTCATTCAGGTTAAGGCCGGGTAACGTCACCTCACGCTCGACCGCTTCCTGCCAGGTTTGATAAATCTGGCCGCCGACCTCCAGGGCCGCGACCGTCTGGTATTCCGGCTCCGCGCCCGCCGGTAAATCGGACGGTTGGGCTGCCAGTTGGCCCACCTCTCTCGATAATAGATGCAGAAACCGAACCTTCAAATCGAGCGTGGCGCGCTCATCTCCCGTGATGAGACATTCCGTCTGCATAACGTAGGCTTCCGTGCCTGCTTGCGCCTCGCTGTAGCTTTGAGGGCAGAGCGCGCCGAAGTTCCAACGCTGCCGGTTCTTCACAGAAGATGAGCGGTAAGGATAGAGAATGTATCCCTCGTAGAGAACAGCGTTAGCAATCTTTTCCACCCGTCCTAGGTTCACGACAGCACATTCTCCTCTATCTCTTTGACCTCGGCGGTCGCTTCCGCGTCCTCAAGGAGGCGCTCCAACGCCTGCTCCCATGTCGGAATCCCGCGCCGCATCTTGTACTGGTAAAGACGGTCGAACGCATCGCGACGTAGAGAGAGCCAGACGCTATTCGGATAATAAAAGTCCATCATCTCCTGCCACACGCGAACGGGCAGTCGGTATTTGGCCTCCTTCTCCCAGGAAATCTGCGAAACCTGCAAGGCTCCGTCTGCTGTCTCGTAGAAGATAGTGCCGCTGAAGAGCAGGCAGAGCGGGACTTCGCCATCTTCAAGTCCGGCAAAATACTTTGTAGCGGCAACGTTAAAATCGAACGTGCACGGCACAGGCAGTTCAACGATGGTGCTGCCGGTAAACGGCGTCACGATGACACTCGCGTGAGTCCACAACATCGTGCGAAGAGTTTGGGCCCAACGCTCCGGCTCACCGTAAAGATCAAGGAGATGCTTCTGCTCCTTCTCGTTATAAAGCCGGCGCGTCGCCTCGATCTGAATCTGGCAGCGCAGCGCGACCGAATGGATCGGCTCATTCGCATCCTTGCTCGCGATACGCAATTTGAACGCTAGAAGCGGAGCCGCCGCGTGAGCGACGGCTTCGGCTCCCTCAACTTGGAAATCCAGGTCAGGCACGCTTTGTCTCTCTGGCCGGAACGGAGCGTTCTTTCAGTCCGGCATAAAACTGCACGATCTCTCTCCAGACCTCCGTGCCGCCGGAGAGCCCGCGCCAGTGCGTGCGGATCAGGCCGACCAACTTGTAGCACTCGTCAACGGGCACAAGGAAATACTCGCTCGCGCCTCTGACACGATTGACGAGTAATGCTTCCACATCCGATTCCATCTCTTGCAGGATCGGATTGTCTTGTACAATTTCATTCCACGAATCGAGCGAGAGCAAGGATTCGGTCGGGCCAGCAGGACTCGGATAAAGAGCGATGACTCTATTGTCCGGGGTGCTATAGAAAAAAAAGGCCAGTTGGATCGGGATCATCAAGCTGTCCCACTGTCCGTCGGTCAACTGAAAGTCGGGCAAGGCACGGATGCGACGCGGGACACGCTTATATTTCTTTTCGATCTGGCCGGTGAAAAGGATCGCGCAAGGGTCACATGCGCAGGCCAGTTGACGGCTCAAGGGTTCGACTAGGTGTTGATGTTCGGCGGCCAGCTCGGCGCTGCACATCTCGCAACGCTCAACGGACGAAGAACGCGGGCGGACAAAGCGCCGCAGGGCCGCGAGTGGCGACTGCGCCGGGTTGTGCATTGCGGATTGCGGATCGCGGATTTGGGAATCAGCCTTTTCGTGGTTACCAGCCATTCTCTCACCCTCGTCGGACTCAGAGTCTCCAATCAAAATTCTGCTGTCTCAATCCGCTATCCGCAATCAAAGAATCCCATTAGGGTGCGGGAAAGTTCGGGCTGTCCGGGTCTCTCGGTTCCCGGTCATCAGGATTAATGCTCGTGGAATCCCTCTGCGTCGAAGTGCCTGCGGGGCGATCTGCGTGCGTCGTCCCGGCATCCTCGCGTCCGGCTTCCTTCCCCTCGGTCGTGGATTTCTCCTCGCCCTTACCCGTGCCCCAATCATGCGAGGGCGATTTGCTCTTGGAATCATGTTCCTTGTCCATTTGATCTTGATCCATCGTTCGATCCTCCTCTGGTCGCCAAAGCTGTCAGGGGTTAATGCCTTAAGCCGTGACGCGCCGAAAACAGAAACTTCAAACTGTTACTAAATGAGGTAAGGCCACCTTCGCACGGCCTTGCTCCATCAATAGCGGGAAAGGCTCAAGCTGAAGGCTCGGCTGATCGAGCCCACGTCCGGCCCCCACGCAATCGTAGCGCCCGCCGCAGGCAGAACAGACAATCGTGGTCGCGTCAAGATACGCGCCTTGCAAAGTCTGACCACAACCGGGGCAGAGGCTTCCGTAGGCGTAGAAAGTCCCGTCCAAACGGCAAAAGAGAAGTGTGCGCCCGCCTACTTCCATCATCTGCGCAGCACCCTGAGCGAGTTCCGACAGACCGCTTACTTCCTGCCACCCATGACCATTGCCGTTTGACTGTTTTGTGTCCTCTTCTTCTTTTCGCAATCTTCCCAAAGGCACAAGGGCGGACGGAGCTTGCGGCTCTAATACTCCTTCGGCCTCAATCGCCGTCACATCGGGAGCCGCTTCATAGATTGCTTCTTCGATGGCGAGTTTGAGCGT
>JBBRRL010000418.1:0-3091 GCA_038200775.1 Nitrospirales bacterium | reverse complement strand
GGGGGCGGGGATGCTCGGGATCGCTCAAGAACGAGAGGAGCCCACCGCGCGTAATGATACCTTCGCGCGTTCGAGGGATCACGATGTACCGGTAGACCATCCTCTCGACCACATTCAAATCCGCACCCTGTTCTTTGATCGCGAGCATGATGTTATCGGCCGTGAATCGGGGATCATGCGCCGCGTTTGTAATAAATTCGTGATACCGCTGCAGATCGACGGTGTTCGCGGGCATGCCCAAATAAATGCGGGGCTCGCTGTCCGGGGTTTCCCGCACCGTCCCGGTATGACAAAGGGCGCAGTTCATGCCAAGCAATTCCACGACCCGTCGACGCTTCGAGAAGCCAATAGGCGTATCTCGGTATTGGCCGATGCGAGGATCTTTTTCCATGACAAAGCCTAGGGACTTGTAGCCTCCCGGCAGGCTTTCCGGAAACATGGCTGGAAGCACCCGCCAAATCCAATATGGAATCCCATTCGCCAGATTGTCGCTTCCAATGGAGCCATATTTGAAATGGTCTTCGATATTCGAATAATCAACAGGGCGGTTGGGGTGAAACTTGGACACGAGCCATACCCCGACGAGCAGCAGCAGGCTCAGGACGATGCCCACCCGCACGAGCTTGCGCCGGTGGATATACTGTTCGAGAGGTGTCGGCGGTTCCTGAATCTCCATGAGATTTAGCCTGTCGCTTTAGTCGGTACAGGTACAGCATTGTGAAATGACTGACTCTCTTCGAAAGGCGCAGGCGTAAATACCGTCAAAATCTCCCGCACCATTTTGTCGTAATCCCCCTCGTAACGGGAGATATCGTAGCAGCCGAGCGGGTTTTCCAAGGCGTTCAACATACACTTATTGCAATAGGTGCATGGCTTGTCGGGCTCTTTGCCTTGGGCAAAGAGTGTGACAAGATCGTTGTTTGCGAGCAGCGGACGGGCGATGCTCACGGCGTCGCACAGTCCTCTTTCCAGAACGTCAGCAATGAACGAGGCGGTCTGAAACCCGCCGGTGCACAAGACGGGAATGGCGACATTCCGCTTGATCGCCTCCGCATATCGGACATTCACGCCTTCGAACGCTTTCGCATGGACGATATCCTTGACGGTTCGATACCAGGCCCATCGAAAGAACGGCTGCAACAGCTTCGATGAAAACATGCGATAGTTAAACCGTGTCCTCACTCCTTCGGAAAGCATGGTGTCATAGCTGTCGCGGGCGGTCTCGACTGGAAAGGTTCCCGGAGGATTTCGCGGATGCGGAAACAGGCTTCCCGAAGAGACATGAACGGCATCCACCCCTCTTTGCTCCAGCCATTTACAGATTTGAATGGTATCCGCCAGCGTGTTGCCCTTTCCTTCCCATGGATATAAGGCATTGTTGTGGTCCTCAGCACTGATTTTCACTTGCACATGAAAATCCTGTCCGACTGTGTGGCGGATGGCATCGACAATCTCAAGAAGGAACCGCGCTCTGTTGGCTAAGCTGCCGCCATATTCATCTTGGCGATCATTGATCGCGGAACTCAGGAATTGAGTGATGAGATAGCCATTGGCCCCGTGTAACTCAACGCCGTCGAGGTCCGCCTCGCGCGCGCGCCTGGCGCCATCGGCAAAGAACTGGATGGTCTGCTTGATCTCCTCTCGGGTCATGGCCTGGCAGACAATGCCGTGAAAGGCTTCTATTTTATTGGTTGAGCTCAGCGCTTTCCGGTGGCGATTCTCAATGCCGCGGATATCCTGCTGTCGGCCCGAATGACTGAGTTGCATGATGAAGCGGCAGTCATATTCATGCACTTTTTCGCCGACTTTGCGCCAAAAAGGAATACGCTCGTCGCAATCGATTGTGGCGTAATTCGGCACGATACGCCCCCGGATGGCGACGGGCACAAAAGATGACAGGATAGCCCCCACCCCACCCCGTGCAAATTTCTCTTCCCAATTGATGCGTGCTTGGTTACCGGAACCATCATAATTATCGAACCGGCCGGCGATATTTGAGCGGACGATACGATTCTTGACGGTGAGATTTCTAAACTCTAACGGTTTAAAAATAATGTCATGTCTCATGGCTTCCCCTTTGAAGAATGAAGCTCAGTGAGGAAACGCCATTGGGCGGAATGCGCCTTTTAAATTTCTGACGTGCGACGTGCGTTTTAATATAAATGTCCGTACCAGGTATTCGCAGCGTTGCCTAATATCATGAAATTGGCCATTTGTCTGTTAGGGAACTTACTATGGGTATTTGCCTGGCTGACAAGAAAGATGGAACGTGCTAGCAATAACCGGCGTTGGGACACGCAAAGGAGGAATTGGGCAATTACAGCAAGTGATAGCTGTCCTTCAGGCGCGGTCAAGCCATAAAGGGAGGAGAACGAGGATGAATCGGGCAGTCCTGATAGGTCTGGTCTTAATCTGCCTCAGTGTTGTTCCCATGGCCGAGAGCCAAGAGATGGGCACTGCGACCGCCGCCAGCACCATGGCGCCGGCCGATGATGGTGCCGCCCATGCCCACACCTTTTCAGACAAAGGCTTCTGTTACGGCAAGAAAGCCCTCACTGCTTCGGAGAGGGCGGGATGTGCCATCTGGTTTTATGCCACGGCGGGAAATTCGCGGTTTTTTACGTACGTTTATCAGCAACGGCTCGGTGTCCTGATTGATTGGTTTTGGATTCTCAACTCCGCCGATAGAGACACACGCTTTGCCCGCTGGGGAATGCTCAATGATCCCGAATGTTGCAGGCCGGGAGATCCGAACTGTCCAGCAAAAAGCTACGATGAGACGTATGGGTTTGACTATTGCCCTGGCGATCAGAAGCTGTTGCAGTATGTGGGGAGGTCCGGTTATCGCGATCCCGCCTGTGACTTCATCGATGCTCCTCTTGCCGGGGGAGAACGGGATCAGCGGGAAAATCCGTGCAACCTGGAGTTTGGCACGTCTAGCGGTTTAATGGGTGTCAGAAAGTTTCCGAATCCCAGGTTCAATGCCGATCAATGGCGCAAGGTGAATGGCCAACTAGGCACCTGGGCTGGGTTCAATCAAAGGGTCAAGTTGAGGCCGGAAAGTACTTACCCGGATATCCGCATGCTGGAT
>JBBRRL010000417.1:0-3103 GCA_038200775.1 Nitrospirales bacterium | reverse complement strand
CGGCGTGCTGCTGGTGCAGGGGACCGGTGGCCAGCCGGGCCGCAATTATCGCAACGCGCTGGTGGACTACACGGAAGTTCGTGCCGGCACGGGTGCGTCGTGGAAACTCGGCGGGAAGGGCACGCTCGATCTCGAAGTGGGCTACATGGCCTACCGCGATTTCGACTTTCACAAGGTCGGCGACAACTTCCAGAGCAAGAGCGGCGCGATCTACGGCCAGGCGGGTTTCAAGCTGAACTTCTAATGCCGCGCCCGGTCGGGCGTTTGGCGGCGTGTTTCCTTAAACCGCTCCAATGGAGTTACGGTTGGTCGAACACCGGAGCGTACACAGCCAAATCGCCGCCGACGGTGACCGTTTGCCCCGTTTTCAGTTTTACCGTCGGATAGGCAATTTCCTCAGCCTTGGTTGCCTCGATCGTGCCATCGGCTTTTTCCTGCACCTGGACTTTGACAAGGCAATCCTCGGTCTTGCCGGTCTTGCTGTTCTTGGCTTTGATAGGCACCGCTACAAATTTGGAGCGGTGGCTTTTGACGCTCTTAATCACGACGCGATCCGTGGAGACTGCACGGACGGCGGTCGCTTTCGCCCGTTCCCGGTCAGCTTTGGTGAGTGTGAAAAACCGGATATTTGCCATGTTTCGCTGAACGTCCATAATGGGCGAGGCAATGCTATCAGAGGCGGTCACCAAAAAACTGGTGACAATGGCTGTTAGGACAAGGGTAGTGACTGGGTATTTCATGGTTATGCGATGGGTATGCGACGAAACGGATGACTAGCGTACGCCGGGGATGGGTTCTGCCTTTCCTTCTGCCTTGGGACGGGCGTCTTGTCTAGACATTTGGCGCGCACGCAGGCGTTCATGATTGGTAACTGCTGCCACAGTCTGCATCTCGACCTCACGTGGCGTTCCGGGGATCAAGGCGTGGAACTCTTCGGCCACTTCTTTGGTCAATCCAATAATGCGATCTTCAAGGTCAGAGGTGCTAGTGCTGTCAGCGTCCGTGTATTTCATTTCGAGGCCGAGACACAACGTATAAAGCGTCTTCGCGCGAATCATGCGTCCTCCAGGTTTGTCCTTCGCCTGTGTTGCCAGTTCTACGGCTTTCTCAGCGTGTAGCAGGCCGTCTTTGAGATTCTCTGTGCGTCCTATGCGCTTTTGCGCCCGCAAAAGAAAACCGCGCGCTGTCGCACGATGGATGCTGGCGGCAAATAGCGGTGCATCGGTTGCACTCAAGGCTTCATCCCACGTCTGGTTTGCCTGACGCCAGCGCTCATCGGAACCTGATTCATCCGTGGACCGGATCAGGACTGAAAGTCCGGCCAACGCAGCCCCCTTCAGTTCAAGGAGGCGTGCATACCGGTCTGGAAAGGAAGCCTTGATCTCCCCGGTGCGCCCTGCTTCGCCGGCCAGGCCCCGTTCAACGGTCTTGAGAGCCTCCAGATAGGTCTCCTGCCCTGTTGCAGGCTCTTCGCTAGCGCCGCGTTCGAGGAGCGCTTCTGCGTGGATGGCATGTGCCGAAGTCCAGAACAGCCAATAATCCTTGCTGCTGGGATCCGCCAATAGAGCGATGGCGTCTTTGCATTTTGTAATGCAGGAATCGTATTCCTGCACATCCAAATCATGGCGGGCAGTGCCGACGAGCGCCGTAGCGTATAGAGTATGTGCCAAAGTCCAATCTGCCCTATCCGCCTCGCGGTTGGCATCCAACATGGCGATCGCGGCCTTGCAATTCTCGATGCCGGAATCGTATTTGCCGTCTCTCACATCCTTGCGGGCGTCATCGAGAAACTGGGACACTTTCTTCGATGCAGGCTGCATTACCGGTGGAGGTACGGAAGGTGGCACGGGAACCGGAGGCGCGGGTATCGTGGCATTCATTTGCTGGATGATTTGCAATATGCGCTCCTGAGATTGTTTGATTTGCGGAGAATCTGATTGGGATATGTTCTCCAAGCTATTCGACACCTCCTGAAGCATTGGTTTCAGCGCATCCCTGTCCCGCTGGGTTTGAACGCCGTCAGCCACCTTGGAAAGGATACTTTCGACTAGGTCTGTCACGAATAAGTCGTGCTTTTCACTGGTTTGGTATGCAAGGCGCAATGATTTGATTTGTTCCTCGGCGGTATTAGCAGCAGCCTGATACTTGTCGGCTTCGCTTTTTTGCAGCTTCATTTCTGCAAGCGCAGCACTGGCTGCCGTGTTCGCGGCCTCTACTTCTCGCTGTGTCGGCGTTTTCCTGTTCATCACCATGAGCAGTACCAACCCCAATGCGCCAAAAGAGAGGAGGGTGGATGCGACGAGCCTCTTGGATTGGCGGCGGGGGGCTGGGGTGTCAGTCTTGACCGCTATGGTTTCGTCGGCCTCGTTGGCTTTGCTCGTGAGGCTTTCGATCTCTTGTTTGAGGCTTTCGATTTCCCGTTCGCCGGCCTCGGCTTTCTCGCGCTGCGCATGTGCCGCGACGATACAATGCAATTCCGCCGCACGGTCCTGCAGCCTCGCTGTGTGAAAGGTTCGCCGGGTGCGGTGGCTGACTGCTTCCGTGGCGATACGGTCGTGAACCAGCTCCACATGGCAATGGCCGCCGTGGCGCTCGACATGGTGAATTAACCGGGCTGCCAAGAGGTGATCGAGCGTGGCGGCGGTGACACCATGCTTTTCCTCGATGAGCTTGATGTCAGCACTGCTGCGGTAGCCGGCGGCGTCAACCAGGTGATCTTCGACGAAGATCTGTGTGTCTGTCGCCAGGTCTTCCGGCAATGTGCGGAAGGCGCTTTCATAAAACTGCCGCCCAAACCCGACGCTCATTCCTCCGATCAAGCTATCCGCGTCCGCAATGGTGATGGTTGCGCCACCGTGCTTGCGACGCTGTTCATTGAGCAGCCAGCAGAAGATGGACAGGTGCACAGGTTCGACGGCCGAATGTTCGGGATTCCGTGCGGCGAAGGTTTCGAGGATGGCATTGGCCACTCCACCATCGAATAGATTCTCGCCGGGCTTTACGACGGCTTCGCGCACTTGTTCGGCGGCAAATGGCAACAGGTGAAACTGCGCACGGGAGAGATCGGGGAGCCGATTCTGCAGGATATGCCGATCCGCCGATG
>JBBRRL010000416.1:0-3109 GCA_038200775.1 Nitrospirales bacterium | reverse complement strand
TAATATAAATATCATAATACTTAAGATAAAATCTTGCAACTGGTAAAGAGTCCCTCCGGTAAATGAATCCTGGATCTAGACTTTTTCGCGCCTGACCGACCTGCCGGGTGGCATGACGCGACATTGACTCGACGGGATTGCGTGGGTGAGAATTTTTAAAACAAACCGACGATGTGTCCAGTGATTGGATCCAGGTCGATCTGGGCTGCTGCCGGTCTGGTTGGCATCCCCGGCATCAATTGCATGCCTGCGCACACAGCCGTCAGAAATCCTGCACCCGCCAGGATACGAAGTTCCTCGATCGTGACGGTAAATCCATGAGGTCGCCCCTTCAGTGCCGGGTCGGCCGATAGTGAGAATGGAGTCTTAGCCATGCAAATTGGAAGAGCGCCAAATCCGAGCCTCGTGGCAGTCAGGACATCGGCCTTCGCCTTTGGCCCGAACTCCACCGCGCTGGCGCCATACATAAAACGCGCAATGGTCTCAATCTTCTCCTCGATGGAGACATTCACGTCGTAGAGTAAGCGACACGCGACAGGCAGCGCACACGCAGCCAATACGGCGCTAGCAAGTTCTTCGGCGCCCGCTCCGCCGTCCCGATATGGCGAGGATACGACGGCAGCTGCCGCTCCCATCTCAACGCTCTTTTCTTTGAGGATCTGTAATTCCTCTTGGGTATCGTCTGGAAACACGTTCACGGCCACCACCGCCGGCACGCCAAACGCTCGAATGTTCGACAGATGCTGCTCTAAATTGGCGAGCCCACTGATCAACGCCTCGGCGTTCGGACGGACTACAGAGGCAGGAAGCGCCTGTCCCGGTTTTATCGTTGCACCTCCGCCATGCAACTTCAGCGCGCGCAGTGAGGCGACGATCACGGCGACCGCCGGTCTGAATCCGGACACTCGGCATTTGATGTCAAAGAACTTCTCGGCACCGAGTTCGCTGCCGAATCCGGCCTCCGTCACCACGTAATCCGCCAAGCGCAAAGCCATGGCATCGGCCATAATCGAGCAATTCCCATGGGCTATATTGCCGAAAGGCCCGGTATGGATAATCGCGGGCGTGCCTTCGGCGGTTTGAAGCAGATTCGGGCGCAAAGCATCCTTAAGTAGAACCGCCATCGCGCCACCGGTGGCAAGCTGATCGGCCGTCACAGGATGCCCATCTTTGGTCACACCGATCACGATCCGCCCCAGACGCTTCCGCAGGTCATGAAGATCGGTCGCCAGCGCCAGAATCGCCATCACCTCGGAAGCCTCGGTGATGACAAACTGCGTGCGCCGCCCGCTCAAAAGCGTCACTTCCCGAAGATCCCTGTCATTGAGCGCGAGAGCCCGTGGCCAGCTCACTCTGTCTGGATTGATATTGAGGGAATTTCCGTGAAAGATATGATTGTCGATGCTGGCCGCAAGGAGATTATGCGCTGAGGCGACGGCGTGGGCATCACCCGTGAGATGCAGATTAATGTCCTCCAGAGGTTCAACCTTTGAACGACCCCCGCCGGACGCGCCTCCTTTGATCCCAAAGACCGGCCCCAACGCCGGCTGGCGCAACGTGACGATTGCCTTCTTTCCCAAACGGCATAACCCCATCGCGAGGCCAATTGAGGTTACGGTTTTGCCCTCACCAAAGGGTGTCGGATTGATCGCGGTCACCAAGATATACTTTGCCGGCTGACGAGGTGCCAGCCGGTTGAGCAAAGACAAATCGATCTTCGCCTTGAATCGCCCGTAAGGGATCACCTCATCCTGGGTAAGACCCAATTCGGCGGCGATTTCGGCAATCGGGCGCATGAGACTCATGTGATGTCTACCGCTCGTTTTGGATGGCGGGCATTTGACATCTGCTCACAGTGCTGGGTACAAAGTGAGACGGAGGAAGTGCATGCCCTGCGCGAACTGCGGAAGTACCACACTGACTATCACGCTGGATGGAGTGGTGAGGGAGATCTGTCCCTCATGCGATATTCCTGAACGGAGCTGCACCTGGTGTCAGATTCCGATGACGAAGAAGCTGGTCGGCAATGCGCAGTTTGTCCACTATATCTGTCCGAAATGCGTATTCCAGCACACCTCGAAATATCGACCGCTCTCGCCGTGACTAACGTCCCCAAGACCTGATCACTATCAGCACGAGGGCGGTAGCCATGCCGGCGGAAAATGGTATTACCGAATACTTCATCACACTTTTCCTGAGGGTCGCCGCTGTCCAATCGGGGTGCGTCGTCTCCAGCTCACGGTACACGAATTCATACCCGAGAATGAGATTGCTCAGCAACAGAACAAACGTCTTCAGTGTACGGCCCCAGGTATACTCCGCAGTCAAAATAAATTGGAGGATGAAGAAGCCGCCCACCACATGGTACAGCGGGACAAACACGCCGAGAAAACAGCCCCCCATGCGACGCCAGGACGCGGTGTCCTCGATGACTTTCATGAAACAGGCGCCACGGGGTTGATTGATGTGGGCTCTGGCTGCGGGGCTGTCGGTGTTGCGGGAACAGGTCCCGCATCCTGTTCAGATGGCGATGATATCGCGGGCGGACCTGGCATTCGTTGGCCTTGGCGAACCCGTCCGGCTTTGCAGTCCTCACAAATCCGCGGGCGATGCTTGAAAAATTTTGGACCGCTTAGACAGTTATAGTGCACGATCTCTGTACAGACAGCACACCGTGCCCATCCACCGGTCAAGAAGGTGATATTCCGATAAAGGCCTTTCTGACACACTGGACACGACGCGGGTTGGATTTCTAGTGTCAGCGCCTCTGTGCCTTGTTCCCACATCCACCGTAAGCTCATAGATTGACCAGTCTACACAACAGCTAGCATGGTCGCAAGCCGACCGGCCCCGAGGGAAAAGGGATGCGTCTTGGCGCATCCGGAGTTAAAGACACTAAGATGAGGATCAAACCAAGAGCAGAGAAACTTTCCCGGCGACCTTAAATAATCATCAGGCCTTCGGGTCGAGCAAGCTTTGTTTGGCGGGCGGGTGTAAGGGGAAAAGAGCCCGTCTTGGCGGGCGAGGGTTGGGCCGGTGCATTGAGAACAGAGATGCATCCCACGGGGAATGGCCACCGTCTTGGCGGGGGCCAGGGCTGGGTGGGTGG
>JBBRRL010000415.1:0-3120 GCA_038200775.1 Nitrospirales bacterium | reverse complement strand
GACAGCCAGGCGTTGAGTCTCTCCGGATGCATTCTCCCGCGAGACGATGTGTTCCTCGCGCGCGAAAACCTCAAGAGCTCGTTCCAGAATACGCTCGATAGGTTCTTGGCGCTGGGCGCGCACGGCTTCGAGAAGCTCAGCAGCATGGGGCGTAAGTTTGACGTTCATAAAGGCCTCCAGTCATGTAACTCGACACCATCTTTTATCATTATCCACCTCTCAGAACAAGGCCAAACTATTCAGGCCAAATAGCCTCATGCGATGCGCCGAGGTCGGCACGATGAAAGCCAAATTCTAGTCATATTCGTGGATTTCTTGCTGTACAGTTGCTGTACAGGTGTCAAAACGATTCGTTTTTTCGCTAGTTGTGATTTGCCCGACGAGCTACCAGGCTGTTCCGCCAGCGATCGATTTCGCCGCCGCATATAGAGCCGTCCTCTTCGGATCCCGGCGGTCGGAATATTTATTGGTAGGGCGTTACAACCTAGTGGTATGCCAGTGGCCGAACAACTCCGCCAAACCAAGGTGCATGGCCACATTCTGGTAACGCCGTATCACAGGCCCAACTTTTGTATTGCCGACGATTCTGACAGAGCAGCCGTGATAAGCAATCCGGCACGCCCACTTGGCACTCGAAACGGTCAGCGGTTTGGGCCGTATATGAACAAGTGACTGTCGAAGCTCCGACCCTCATTGCAGCATTGCGGCGAATCACTTGCGGTCACGGGACTAAAGTTGGCGGTAGCCTGCGGATGACAGGATGTGCGTTTAGTTCATCCGAGAGATCCAATAGACGATCATAGATCGAAAACAGTAAGTCGGAGTAGGCAAAGTTGACCTTTTGGCCGTGCTGAAACAGATACTCAATTCCATCGAAAGCCAACTTTTCGTTAGTCGCCTTTTGAAGTACGTGCCGTTGTTGTGTATGAGGTTCCGCAGCGTCCGCGCAAAATCCAGGAAACCGATATGCTGCCGCAATCCGAGGTCCGTCAGAAGGGCGGTATATACGGTGGCAAACGCCGCGAGCGCATTGTCGCACGCACCGGGGCGAACAGCACGCAGAAGCGCTCGGAGTGTCGCTTCGTAGAATGAGAACACGAGTAGGTAAATGGAGACTCTTGAGTGCGTCACAAACTCATCCGTCTGATGTTGTCGCTTTTCAAGTTCCCCGTTATTCTTGATGTTTTCATCCCACCACGATCGATTCAACAGACAGCTCTTGAGCATCTTGATGTTCAGCAGGCCTGTCACAAGAACGTTTCCTGGGATCCCATAGAGCGCGAGCCGAACGTCCCTCAGATGCATATTGGGATGCCCTGTTGCAACACGGTCTCGGCTCAAGATGTACCGATCGACAAGCGCCTCCCACGCGGCGATTTGCTGATTGATGTCGTCTGGCATGACGGTCTCTTCAAGAGAATGTTTTCGTCGGGGGATGTAGGAGCGCTGCAGAAAGGCTCATTGCCCTGCCATAGCTGCTCGAAGAGTACCACACGCCGGACCCCCTTTTCTCCGAAGGGACTGAGCCGATGATCTGGTTGCTGAGAACACCGATTCAGGGTTGATCACGGGCAGTCCGGAAGCAATGAAGCAATGCCGAGGAAGGCGTTCCATCCGAAGAGTTCCGGTTACCGGAATGTGCGGCAACCACGCGGCATTGGTAGGGTAGAACCAATCCACTTGGCTCGCTTGTCAGCTCCGCGAAGAAGTGGCCTCGCGAACGGGTTCGCGGACGTTTCTCGCGTGAATTCGACGCCATTTGCGGCGATCGGCCCGAATCAGGCGGGCCGACAACCTTGCGATTTGAATCTCAGGCGTGCAGCGTGACACTAGTGTTTATGCATCGGTCGGCATCCTTACTTAGCTTAGACTTAGGCTGCCCGCGCGAAACCATGGCAGATGGGATACCTGCGAATGTTGACGAATGGCAAGACTACTTCAAACGATCTTTCTCTCAGGGGGAAATCCGCCCCCCAACTCATGAGAAATCCCTGGACCACGGAGAGGAGTCGCGGCGCGGTCTCCACACGCTCGTCCCGGTACTAGCAGAACACCCGGCTCGACCTCGCGAAAATGCCCATCTTCGAGGATGGGCAGGACTGGCAGTTTTCCCGCTCCGGTGTGTCGCCTCCTTCGCGGGCACGTGCATCCCGAGTCCGATTACTTCCCTGAAGTCGGCATTGCAAAACTCGCCGGAAGTCGCTGCGAGGCGGCTTGCGAACGCGAATGCCGGGGCCGGGCGTGATTCTCATAGTCAAGAATTTATCATGGTACACTTTTGGGACACTTTGTAACCGAATTGCCCGGTATTGGGCGGTAAGGTTGGAAGGCTCTCTCCGACGGAAACGGTAGACATCGGTACTGATCCGAAAGGCTTTAAAACAGCTTATGAAGCTGCCGCTCTAACCATCTGAGCTACCCCGCCAAATTGGTTTATTTTACAATCCGTTTCTGCACTTTTATCTAGCCCATCTTTCTGAATTGTTGGGACACTTTCTGGTACACTTTGTACAGCATTTGCGCCCTGTTCGACCGGCGTGCAGTACTTTTGCGCCAATAGGTCTCCAGCCTGTTTCAGGTTCTCGTCTTTGAGTCCCAGATACCGTATGGTCGTCGTCACGGAACCATGCCCCAGCATGGCGGAAATCGTTCTGAGCTTCTCTCCGCCATCGTGAAGCGTGGTAGCCGCAGTACGCCGGAGATCGCGAAATTGAAGCTCCTT
Source organism: Nitrospirales bacterium (assembly GCA_038200775.1). Taxonomy (GTDB): domain Bacteria; phylum Nitrospirota; class Nitrospiria; order Nitrospirales; family NS-4; genus NS-11. The sequence goes on along the minus strand of JBBRRL010000415.1, from coordinate 398 downwards.
CAAACCCGCTCGCTTTACAATTCGCCGCCAGCGACCTTCAAATCCCTTAAAGTCCAATATGTGATCTCCAGGAGCTGTTTTGATCAGATCCCACATGACCTCGTTAATTGGTAGCGAGTACTCTCGGCCCGTCTTGGCCTGCACACCCTTAAACCGCCCAAGCTTGTAATTGACGTCCTTCTTGCTCAGGCGCTTGAGGTCTTCCAACCTGAGCGGAAGATTCATCTCGGCTAAAATGATCCGGCGCGTGCGTTCGTCCGCACAGGCCGAAAGCCTCCCGAACTCCTCATCCGTCAGCAAACGCTCTCGAATAAAGCGGTCCTCGTTTACCTTCTTTACACACTGCTGTCCGGGACATGAGTTTTTAATTCCCGCCAAAGTCCTGAGACTGGGGAGGT
>JBBRRL010000414.1:0-3143 GCA_038200775.1 Nitrospirales bacterium | reverse complement strand
CCGAGCGCCCGCGCCGCGGCGGCTCCCGTCTGCAGGTGCGTCGTGTTCCTTGATGCAATCGCGACCTGGGCGCCTTCACGGATAAAAGCCTGTGCGATTGCTAAACCGATCCCAGTGCCTCCCCCGGTGACCAAAGCTACCCGCTGTTGTAGCAGCATAAATGCGTCCTCATTTCAGTAAGCCCGCCCCCGAAATCATTTCGACCCGTTGCATATCAAACGCAACGGATGCCCCGGACAGATTTCTTTGCCCGTGGCGCCCGCCCGCCAAACATTGCACAGCCATTACCCCTAATTAAATCACCCCGACCAGCCAATGCACCCGACCCACGCTGGTGTACTCGACCCCGTGCAATCGCCATCGCCCCTTACGAGCTCGTTTGGCCCGAAACAGGCTCTTGTCCTGAAGGACACGAGGCGCACAGGCAGATAATTTTGCTGATCGGGCGGCACATCTTAGCATAGAATCCCTTGTTCTTTGAGGGGCTGTGCATGACGACTAAGCACGTTCTAACCTGGAAGAAGCCATGACCGGTACGCTGTACGTGGTCAGTACCCCTATCGGCAATCTCGAGGACATCACCCAACGCGCACTCCGCGTCCTGAACACAGTCGGAATCATTGCCGCGGAGGATACACGGCATACGAAGCAACTGTGCAATCACTTCGGTATTCCGACGCCACTCACGAGTTATCATGACTTCAATAAAGAGGAGAAGACCCTGGTATTGCTGGAACGGCTGCGTTCTGGGATTGATGTGGCGCTCGTTTCCGATGCCGGCACACCCGTCATCTCCGACCCGGGGTATTTTTTGATCAACCAGTGCCTTCAGTCCGATATCTCAGTCGTCCCCGTTCCCGGGCCTTCGGCTGTGTTCGCAGCGCTGGCAGCATCAGGGCTACCAAGCGATGTCTTTCGATTCGAGGGATTCCTACCCCGCAAAGCCGGCGCACGGGCGAAGCGCATCGAGGATTTTCGCAATGCTCATGGCTCGGTCATCATTTTCGAGAGCCCTCATCGAATAGAACAACTTTTGATCGCGTTGCGCGAAGGCCTTGGAGAGCGCCGCGCAGTGATCGCACGAGAACTCACGAAGCGGTTCGAAGAATTTCAGCGGGGCACTCTGGAGGAGTTATTGACGCGGGTGCGCGCTCACCCACCGAAAGGCGAAATCACTCTAGTCGTAGAAGGAATTACGCGTAAGTCGGCGACTTCACCGACACTCTTCAAGACTGCCCAAGCGAGGACCGACACCCGCCGAACAGACACCGCGATTGAGGAGGCGGAGCTCTCGGAAAACGAGCCGGACTTTTCCGACGAGACGCCTTCGGACCCAAAAAGAACCGGCGGCAATCCTTAGAATCGCCGCCGGCATCACTGCAGATTCGGACTGAAGAGTTAGTGCGCTGCCGCGGCCGGTTTCGCAGACGGCGGAGGCGCCGATGTGTCAATCTTATAGTCCGGGGTTGATCCTTCATAGCATTGGAAACACTGTCCGCCGACGCCGCCAAGAGTGGAAGAAGACGTCGCATTGATCGCGCGGTCCGTATCCGGGTTAAAACCAGCTTGGGGTAATTGATTCCCAGGCGTCACGCTTGGACGGAGCACGCTAATATCCAAGGCTTTGGGGTTGCCGTCAGGCACTTCTGAAGAAAATGCGCCGCTTCCCAGGATACGGGTGGTTCGGTATGCCGAAATCTCAACGTCGTCCCCGGTCTTGATCTGCTTGAAGGCTTCCACATTTGACTTGTCCGTCAACTCTACCGTCACAAACGCGGTGCTGGTATTGCCGCTCGATGTTGAGCTTTGCCCCCCCCCGCCGGTTTCGAGATAGATCTTCTTGCCCGGAATATCAACGCCCCAAACCCGACCGTACACGGTTTCGGGCTTCCCCAGCAGGTTTCGCATCCAGACATTATCCAGGCCACCGCCAGGACCGCTCCCGATTCTCCCTGTCCCGATCCCTGAATAACCCTCTTGAAGGACCTGCCGCTCTTGAGCCATGACCGTCCCGGCCATCATGATGGAGAAGATACTAAAAAGACCCATTGTAAAGACTCTCCCCATATGACCCACCTCCCCACGGTATATATAAGGTTTAAAGTCCGACGACGCGTGAGCGCCGCCGCCGAAAATCGGCCGAAATATAGCCGACCTCTCGCCTACTGTCAAGGGCCGGTTGGTGCCCGGGGGGAGGGTCGAACTCCCATGACCTTGCGGTCGGCGGATTTTGAGTCCGCTGCGTCTGCCATTTCGCCACCCGGGCCCTAGGTCCGCATTCTAACAGAACAATCGGGAGCGTGCAGCCATTGCCTTTTGGGGTTGGTGCACGACAATTTTTTGTCAACCATAGGTGGCCCGCCACCTTGCAGCAGCGTCCCGTATGCCCTGCTTCGACCCATAAAGCAGCGACTGCCTATTGCGTAACTATAACTACTACAAACGAGTACGTGATTACACGGTTGGATACTTTCCTAGGTAAAGAACTGCGCTTAGGATGTCACCACTTGGATCCGTGCCACGTACGAGGCAATTAAGGAGACCTATGAAAATATTGATCGGCGTATTTATAGGATTATTGCTGGGCGGCGGCGGAGTGTGGGCGTTCCATGATTCTCGCCCGCTCGAAAGCTACCAAAGCCCTGTGACTCCCCTTGCGCACGCAGCCACCCCTCAAGACCCTCGGCGAACGGATGACCTGAACCGGAGCAGCCGTTCGACGGATCCCTGCAGGCATTAAGATAGACGAGACAACTGGTGTCTCTTGTGGCTGTGAGGATTCTTTAAGTGCGTTTAGATGCCGCCACAGGTCCCGGGTTCGTCGACTGAAACAGAATGAGTACGAGAGAGCGATGGTTGCAACCTTGCCTATCGCTGTGACCTTAAAGCCCTGCGCAGGCGAATGAACAGTGCTTAGGGTGTACTGCGCTGAGCGTTGTCGTATCCATCTTACGAAGTAGGCGGTGTGCCCCGAAGCCATTGACCGAGTGCCCCAAGACAAGCAGGCAATCGACGAGTATAATAAAAAACACCGTTTCATCCAGGTGATCGTGCGGGTCTATGCGCGAGATGAAGACACGTCGCATTGTGTGCGCCCTCGTTTTATTCGCTCTGGTGATCATCCCCGCCGTCGCCCGCTCCAT
>JBBRRL010000413.1:0-3144 GCA_038200775.1 Nitrospirales bacterium | reverse complement strand
AGCGTTTTGCTGCGGGTCCATCGAAGGGTCGCCGCGAGGGAGGTTGTTATGCCGATAGTCGCTCATATTGTGTGCGATGGCTGCCAGGCCGTAAAGAAAGAGACCAATCATTGGTACTCCATCTCCCATGAAAACAACAGCCTATGTATCAGGCCGCTCTCGCTCGGTCCGGATTGGGCCAACAAAAACCTCCCGGATTCGTCGATCGAATACTATTGCGGGCGATTCTGCGCAGTCGAAGCATTGACCCGGTGGATGAACAAGTTATCGGATGAAACGGCGTTGTTTCCTATAAATGGAAGAGATGCTGCCATCGGCAGCGCAGTCTCTGCAGAAGGTTCCGAGAAGGGCCGGGTGCCTCCTCCTGATCGGGATATTCGATCCATGCTTCAAGGCTGCCGAAATACGTCCCTCCTCGAAAGCTAAGCCGGCTTCTTAACTGCCGATATCCCCGGCTCTGCAGTTCTTGAACAACCCACAGTAAGGCGTGTTCCTTTGTGGCGAGCCTAGAGCTTGTAAGACAGAGTTTCTCATACTGAAGGGCAGAAGTGTACCTGCCTTCGACGGGACTGATCTCCAGTTGACGTGAAAATCCACGCCGTCGGTCATCCAAACCACTGATTAGATGTTTTTCTCCCTCTTCAGACACCACGTGACATCGATATCATAATCTGCGCTGGCGGGGAAGGCCGGGGGATCCAACCAGGATACATAAAGCACGTCTTGCACTTGCGCCGCCGATATGGCCTCGTTATAATTTCCGATTCGTCGATAGTCTCGCAGACCAGCCATGCAAGCGAGCTCCTCTCGATTCAGTCCCACGGGAAATCGTATGTCACGGGAAAGGCGGCTGTCTTGGCAGCCGTGGGGAGGGCGGGTGTAATGGGCAAAGAAGGCTGCCTCGGCAGACTTCAGGGCTGGGCGGGTGCAAAGGCAGATTCCACTCTTCGCGCTTCCCTTCACACACTGGGATGCCGGCTGAATCAATCTGAGACGGCTATCTTGACTGATCAGCTTCGGAATCGAGGCTACCGTGTCGTGGAGTTCGGGCAACCCTGCGACCTGGCGATTCTTAATACCTGCTCAGTGACCGAAAATGCAGAAGCCGAGTGCCGACATCTGGTGCGAAAACTTCGACGCACCTCACCGACCGTCTTCGTAGCAGTCACCGGCTGCTATGCTCAGACTGGAATGGAAGTTCTTCAGAAAATGGAAGGGATCGACCTGATCGTAGGAACGCAGCACAAAATGGATTTGCCGCATTACCTGACCTCGCTTGAGCGACGGCCAAAGCCAGAGGTTCTCCATACACGCACAATCGAGCGAGAGGATTTTACGATCGAGGGTGTCGGTGACTTTGAAGAGACTCGAGCAAATCTTAAAGTGCAGGACGGCTGCAACTTCATGTGCTCTTTCTGCATCATCCCGTTTTCTCGCGGCCACGAACGCAGCCGGCATTTAGACGATCTCATGCGCGAGGCCGAAGGCCTGGTCGCACGAGGTCATCGGGAAATCGTGATAACCGGTGTCAATGTCGGCCGCTACAACCATGGCGGGCACTCCCTTATGGACGCTATCGGCTCACTGGAGCGGCTCCCTGGCCTTGACCGGATCCGCATCTCCTCGATCGAGCCGACCACGATCTCTGATGAGCTCTTGGAGAGGATGGCGGGTGGCTCCAAGGTTTGTCCGTACCTCCATGTGCCGCTTCAAAGCGGTGACGACGCGATCCTAAAGGCGATGAATCGCCGCTACAGCACCAAGGAATATACAGCCTTTATCGACCATGCCATGAAACGGGTCCCCAAGCTTGGGCTCGGCACCGACGTGATGGTCGGGTTCCCCGGCGAGACAGATGAGGCGTTTGCGCGTACCCGTTCTCTTCTTGTGTATTTGCCGTTCGCCTATTTCCATGTCTTCAGCTATTCTCCACGGCCGGGCACCGCGTCGTTGAAGATGCCCGGCACCGTACCCCTGCCCACCATCAAAGCACGAAGCCATGCCTTGTGCACCCTGTCCCGAGGTAAGCGCATGGACTTCTATCTCCGCCACGTCGGTCAGACTGTGTCAGTGCTGTTTGAATCGCGAAATAAACACGGGCTTTTTACCGGTCTCACCCCCAATTACCTGCGGGTCGGCGTTTCTGCTGAGGAGGATTTGACGAATCAAATCCGTCCGGTCCAAGTCCACGGTGCCATGGATGGCTTCGCCCTGGGCGCTGTCGTCGATTTATAGGAGTTCATCCGTATGGCAGTTCCTCTCAAAATTTTCATTGCGGGCGCCACTGGTTTTATAGGGCGGCATCTGATCAAGGCTTTTCATGCTAAGGGGCATGAGGTCTATGGGCTCGCCAGAGATACCGCCCGCGGCAAAATCATTGAGGACCTGGGGTGCACCCCGATCATCGGAAACTTATTAACTAATGGACCGTGGGAGCGGGCAATAGAAAATTTTGACGTCGCAATCGGTTGCACGAAACCTGGAAAACGAGGGCAGGATCTTACACTGGCGCAGGTTCCTGAGCTGTTGAAGTCCCATACAAATGCCTACGCCCACCTGATTCATGCCGTGCATGATGCCAAGCTTCGGGGCATCATTCTGACCTTCGGAGTGCTCGCTTACGGCGACCACGGCGAGGAATGGGTCAACGAAGAGACAGAGTTTCAACCGGTTGGCTATGGCCGTTTTCACGGTCCCGCGAGAGCATCATTGTCTCACCTGGCTGAATCCCGGCGGGTGATAGCCACGTTTTTGGTGCCCGGATGGGTCTACGGCAACGGTAGCTGGTTTAAAGAACAGCTTCTTCCGTCTATCATGCAAGGCCAGGCCAGGATCGTCGGACCCGGCGAAAATTTCATGAGCTTTATCCACGCGGAAGACCTCGCACAGGCCTACGTCCTCGCAGCTGAGAGGATTGGCTATGCGCCGGCTGCGGATGAGCGGCCGCGGACCGAGATGCTTAACCTTGTAGATGACGAGCCTATCACCCAGAAAGACTGGCTGGCGAAAGTGGCAGGGGCACTTGGGAAATCGACACCTGAAACAGTGTCTGTCGAAGAATTTGCCAAGACCGCCGGGCCCCTGTGGACCGAGTCCATGACCTGTTCGACACGCGTCCAAAATCAGCGGGCCAAGGATACACTT
>JBBRRL010000412.1:0-3149 GCA_038200775.1 Nitrospirales bacterium | reverse complement strand
GCGCCGTCGAAAACCCGGCGGCGGGCGAAGCCGATTGGGAGCGCTACCTTGAGCCGGATGCCATCTTCATCGGCGGGGCCTTTGCCCGACGATATGGGATCGTCACCGGAGTCCTTATCGACCTGGAGGTCGGTTCACGAATCCGGCATCTGACGGTTAGAGGAATTATTGAAGGAAAAGGTCCAACAGGAGCGGCCCTTGAAGAACTGGCCGTCATGGACATCGCCGCCGCACAGCTGAAATTTGATCGCCTGGGTCAGCTTGACCGCATCGACGTCATTACGGAGCCTGGCCGAGCGGTCGAGGAGATCGGAGTTCGGATTCGCGAGCGCCTTCCCTCGGGGCTTCTCATCAAACGGCCGGAGCAGCGAAACGTTCAAATCGAGCGGATGACCAGGGCATTTCGGCTGAATATTGCGTCGTTGAGCGCCGTCGCATTACTCGTAGGGTTGTTCCTCGTGTACAACACAATGTCGTTTGCGGTGCTCCGGCGACGGCGGGAGATTGGGATTCTGCGGTCGTTGGGCATGTTGCCTTCTGGAATCGGCGGGCTGTTTCTCGTAGAAGGGTTGCTCTTGGGAATTGTCGGCTGGGCGATAGGAGTGCTTGGCGGCATGGTGCTGGCGCGGGTGGCCGTAGGAATGATGGCGACGACATCGGGAGATCTCTATGACATCGCTGTTCAGCACAGTCAGGCGCGCATCCCAATGGCAGTCGCGGCGCAGAGTTTTTTGATTGGCATCAGTGTAGCCCTGTTTGGGTCCATTGGCCCTATCCGCGAGGCCAGCGCTGTTCAACCGGTGCGCGCCCTGGCTCCAAAAGGCTATGAAGTGGATGCGATAAAGCCTGTACTCCCCACTGTTCTTAAATCAGCGGCGCTCTTCATCGTCGCCGGAGTAGCGGCTCTTGCACCACCGGTCCGGGGGCTTCCGATTTTCGGATATCTGTCGGCGTTTCTGCTGATCGCGTCCATGGCGATGCTCAGCCCGGTTGTGATTCGTGCGATGAGCCCGTGCGTTCGAGCGGTACTGCCCAAAGGGTACCGGGGGGTACTACGAATTGCCGCGGATGAGCTAGAACGGGCGTCGATGAGAAACGCCGTCGCGGTTTCAGCGTTGATGGTCGGGCTGGCCTTAATGATTGGTATGGGCATTCTGATCCAAAGTTTTCGCCAGACAGTGGATACGTGGCTGGATCAAACCGTGAAGGCCGACATGATCGTTGCGCCTTCAACGTGGCTCGGTTCCGGGCCTCCCGGCCTTCTGCCAGGAACCCTCCGTCAGCGACTGGAGGGAATCCCGGGTGTCGACGCGATCGATTCCTATCGCGATGTGCGCATGGAATTTCGAGATCGACCCGTGGCGCTCGTTGCGCGGGACATGCTGATCCACGCCCGCCACAGCCGGTATCTGTTCCTCGCAGGAGAGTCATCAGCTATTCTGACGCACGCCGCCGGCAGTGATGAGGTCATCATCTCGGAGACATTTGCGAATCAGTTTGGACTGACACAAGGTCAGCGGATGACCCTCCCCACTCCCCGCGGCCCGCTTGAGGTGCGGATTAGCGGAGTGTTCTATGACTATGCCACTGATGGAGGCAAGGTCGTGATGGACCGCGCTCTGTTTGAGCGATTCTGGGAGGATCGATACGTGACGGTCGTGCCCCTCTATCTGGCTCCCGATGCGGATCTTGGTAGGGTTCGCGCTGAGATCCAGTCCCGCTTGGCTGGAGAGGTTCCTGTGATCCTCATGACAAACATGGAATTGAAACGGGAGGTCCTCCGCATATTCGATCGCACATTTGCCGTCACGTACGCGCTTGAGTTTATCGCCTTGCTCGTAGCGTTGCTTGCCATTGTCAATGCGCTGCTTTCGGGAATCGTGGAGCGACAGGGCGAATTGGCCGTGATACGAGCCGTCGGCGGGATGCCCCGTCAAATCGGCCGCATTATCCTGTGGGAGTCCTGTCTGTTAGGCATGGCGGGCATCCTACTGGGGGTCGTTGCGGGTGTCTTGCTTTCGCTTCTCCTTATTCATGTCATCAACAAGCAGTCGTTCGGCTGGTCCGTTGTATTTTACTTATCTCCGGTGGCGCTGTTGAAAGCCATTGGCCTGGTCCTTATCACGACCGTGCTGGCGGGTTATGGGCCTGCCCGCAGAGCCGCTCACCTGCCCATGGCGGACAGTCTGCGCTATGAGTAAGCGAACCTCAGGCGTGTGATGCGCCGGGTGCGTGGGATTCGTCGACGTTCAAGAAATCTCCTGAGCCGTATCATACGATGGGCGCGCACGCCTTGGGCCGTGGGGGGCAGGAAGCGCAGGTTCATTATTATTCAGATCGATGGTCTCTCGCACACGGCGCTGAATCTGGCGTTAGAGAGAGGCTACATGCCGGCTCTCGCGGCCCTGCTCCCGGGCCGGCAGACTCACGATGCATCGTATACCGGTCGGACTTCCAAGCTCGACGCCCGCCTTCCAGGCAAGTGTGATGTACAGCTGACCCGTGGACATTCCCGCCTTTGAGTTTCTCGACACGCGGACGGGAGAGTATTTATGGTTTCCGCGCCCATGGGTGTCGGCCAAGATCGAAGCCGCTCATGCGGAGGGCCGTAGGGGCATCATGGAGAAGGGCCGGACCTATGGATGTGTCTTTGGTGGCGGGACGGACGATACTGTCTTCACGTTTGCTCATCTGCTGCGGCCGTCACCTGCTTGGAGTAAGGTCGACTTTCGCGCGGTCCTGATACCTTGGCTGATTCTGACGTGGGCGGCGCTCAAGATGGCTGTGCGTACAGGTGTGACCGCACTGCGTTGGCTGCCTCGGTTTCTCGGCGTGCGGATTAGGAGCCACGGAAGGCTTTCGTCGCGGCGTCTGTTCTGCCGCCTGCTGATCAGTAAATGGCTTCGCAGACCCGCGAGCGTGACCTCCGATATCTATGCGGGGGTACCGGCGTTAGATGGAGTATCCCGGCGCCGTGCAAACGCTGAGTCGCCACCCGGGTATCGGATTTCTTTTAGCGCGTGATCAGGGTGGACCCGTGAGTTTTTACCGTGGTATACTACTTAGGATACCGCCGCCACTGGGGCCGACCGGGTGTCCCCTCTTCGACCGTCCGGATCGCGCGTTAGTCGCGCAGGATTTGCAGAATT
>JBBRRL010000411.1:0-3151 GCA_038200775.1 Nitrospirales bacterium | reverse complement strand
TTCCTCGGCCACCCTTTGCAGAGTTCTCATGATGAAATTAAACCCGGAGAACGGCAACATCAGAAGATCATCAATCAGCAGCATGAGGCAGTACGCTTATCCGGAAGTCACTCTTTCGAGTTTGAGCCGTATGTTAACAAAGTTGTACGGCGGCCAGGGTCCAGTATATTTGAATTTGAGCCGCTGGCCGTACTTCTTGGCGATCTTGTTGACCGCGTTGTCGAACTCGCCTTCACGGTTACGCTCTACCAGAAACGCCGCGTTCATGATCATCTTGTCGCCAATCGGCTGGTTATCGCGCGAAGCGACGCAAACGCCCCGCAACGCCTCATAAATTTCGCGCACATAGGCGATGGACCGCTCGGCCATGGCTTTGTCGATCATTCGACCCAGTTGCATCCTGGCCAGATAAGTGGATTGCAGGTGTTTGCGAATGATTTCGTGATGAAACTGCCGGATTTCCTCGTCTTCCTGTTTGACATCCTCGATGATCTGATCGCGGTCCCAGTTGACTTTGAGCCCAAATTCAAGCTTTCCCGCCATCTGATGCAGCACATCTTTCAGCGAAGGATAAATGCTCTTGAGCACCTCGCGAATATCGTTGTCGGTACGGAAGACGGTGCCAAAACTCATGGGAATGATGGTGAAGCTTTTCATTACGGTTTCGATGACATGCTCGTGCGCAAGGGCGTTCTCGCGCGTGGGATCGAAGATATAGACAGAAGTATTGCTGACCACGGCGGCAATGTTCTGATAATTGACCGTATAGACCATTTCGCCAGTGCCGCCGATTCCGCTACGACCGAAACTCAGCGCATCCCTCGCCTCCACGATTCCGTAGACGTAACGCCCGCCTTCGCCGGGGAGCACTCCCTGCGGCGCATTATCTTCAATCCTGACGTGGATGTCGTCCTTGGAGCGCACGTTCTTCCGCGGTTTCCCAGCCGTTTTTGTCGCCATAGAGTTTGCTCTTTTGCGTCTCCGCACGCCTGTAATCGTCAGGCGTGAGAAACCGGAAACATCATTTTAAAAATTGTGCCTTTGCCAACCCTGCTTTTTACCCGGATCCTGCCGCCGTGGCTTTCTATAATTCCTTTTACGATCCAAAGTCCGAGGCCGGTCCCCTTCTCGCCCTTGGTGGTCACGAAGGGCTCGAACATGTTGCTCCGAATCTCCGGAGGAATGCCACCGCCGGAGTCCGCGACTACGATACTAATTTCACCATACATTCCTCGGGTTGACTTGCGGTAACGAGTGCGAACCGTCAGCTTCCCGCCCCCCGGCATACTGTCCTGCGAGTTCACGACCATGTTTGAAAGTAGCTGCCGGAATTGGTCGGCGGAGCCCTTCATCGCTGGTACTTGCCCCAGCCGCTTGTCCACATCGACGCCGCCCTTCGACAGTGGGCGGGCGAACAGGGTAAGCGTATCCTCGACCACCGCATTCACATCGAAGGCGCCCAACTGTGCCGCATTGCGATACAGCCCGAGCATTTGCCGGAGAATGCGGGTGACCCGGTCGGTCTCGCTCTTCAACGCATCATAGATGGGTTGGGCTTCGGGATCGAGGCGGTTCTTCAACAGGTAAATTGCGTTCTTGATCGCCTCCATGGGATTGTTGATCTCGTGCGCGATGGTCCCCGCGAGTTTACCCGTGGCGGCAAATTTTTCCATTTCCATCATCCGCCGCTCCAGCTGCAGCTGCTCCAGCTTTTTCCAGGTGGAAAAATCACGCAGCACCGTAACCGTATAAGCGACCTGGCCGCGGGCGTCATAAATTTTTCCCGACCTGGCAGCGTATTCAACGTCGGCCGCCGATGCCGGATGGTGAAGAAGAAGCGCCTTATTCTGCCGGTCCAAGAATGAGAAGGTGAATCCGGTCATATAGGCATTCAGTTTGGCCTCGTTTTTGACGATCTGAGGATCGTGCGCGCCGCCTCCTGCCGATCCGAATAACTCCTTCGCCAAGGGGTCGAGCAGCACAATTTTGGCCGCGTTGTCGGCAACCACGATAGGATCACCGACGTTCTCGATCACGAGATTCAGGCGGTCGCGATCCTGGCGGACAACTTCCTCCGCCGCCCTCAACTTGTCCAAGTTGGTCCGAACTTCCTGGTCAGCGCGACGCAGGTCGGTTACGTCACGCATCACCGTGACTATGCCCGTCCGGCTTTGATTGACATACGTGGGTGCGCAGACCGCTTCAAACAAAACTTCCTCGCCTTCCATGACGTCCACCAGAGTCAGATCGCGCGAGTTCTCACTGGCGCTCACCACCATCGATGACAGGGCGGCGGAAAAAAGAAGATTGTTGAATTCAACCGCGCGCCTTCCGCCTTCACTTATCCTCTCGGGGACGCGGAAGAAGCGTTCCGCGGCGCGATTTTGGATTATGACCCGGTGCTGGTTGTCGGTGAGGATCACAGGATCGGCCATACTCTCCATGACGGTGTTCATGCGAGAAATGGTGATTTCCATCTCTCGCATCCGGTTGTAGTAGTGCTCAACCTTGAACAGCCGTGAGAGATGGCGATTGGCACGCTCCGCCAGGGCGCGGAACTGGCGCAGCTGGGCCTCGCGCGGCTTCCGCCCCAGTTGCCCAATCACCATGCTGATGTATGAACGCATGCCGCAGGCCGCACACACCTGCTGCTGGATCTTTATCTTCCCCTTGAGATCAACATTCTGGACCGCCAGACAGTCCGCTCTGCGCTCGCGTTCTGCCTCCCAGCAGCGTACTGGGCTGCGATAGACCATGGGGCAAGCGTAGAACGAACCGGCACGGAGTTTCCCATCAGGCAGAAGCGCCGGCTTGACATTGAGAAGAAAGGAGACGAGAGGATCCTCACTCGCCCATAGCGAGGTACGAAATCGCTCCAGGATTTCCGCGTCGCAGTTCAATGAGGCCGCGGCCTTGAGCTCTCCCGTATCGAAATCCACTTCGAGCGCGGCGGCGCGCGGGAAACCCAGGAAGACGATCTCCTCCAGCAGGATGGGAAGAATTTCGTCAGGCCGCTCCGCCGCGATCAGGCGGAGGGCAGAAGATTCGCTGGACGATCGCTGATCAGCGGGACGGTCGCGTCGGGGTCTTGCCACTGGGCTCGCCATTGACACCGCATTCCTTCAAAGCAGCTCAGCCCCGGCGCGGCGCC
>JBBRRL010000410.1:0-3162 GCA_038200775.1 Nitrospirales bacterium | reverse complement strand
CGTTTCATTTCGGGCACCAAGTCGACACCCCCTGAGGACCTGCCAGAGAGCGCCGCGTCGATTCCTGACAGCAAGACCTGCTTGGCCTCGTCTGTCTGTCCCAGGACAATCAGAGCCTGGCCCAACGCCAGATGTGAGGCTACGTGCACTGGGTCGAGTTGAACTGCCACACGTAAGTGTTCCACGGCTTCATTTAGGTCCCCACCTTCTTGGAGGAGTTTTGTCCCCAAGCCGTATCGGCCAAGAAATCCATTGGGGTTCTTCTCGACCATTTGACGAAACGCGGCGATGTCCACGTTGACCTCCTTACCAGTTGTCCATCAGCATCGTGGCTAATAACCACGGCGAGTGCTCCATAACAGCCATCCATAGATAGTTCCATTAACGACCACGACAATCAGTCCCATAATAAATTGCACATCGGATGTCAGCGTCGTGGGATAGAGTAGCGGGAAAACGTATTGTCCTATGAAATCCGAATCGTAGGCCGGTGTGCCGGCCTTCGATCGCAGCCGCTGTTCGAGCGGAGTCAACGGACAGATCCAGCCGCTGAATTCTACCGCAGTGCCCCAGGCCAGAGCTGGTAGATGCAGCCAGACGATGCGGGGTTTCCAGAAGGCCACAAGGCCCCCGAACAGTACGAATAGTACAAAGCTGAGATGCAGGACTACGATGAGATCTCCGAGCAGCCCGTATACCGGCACATGCATGTCAGTAGTATAATATTCCGGCCGAAACGCAAACGGAACGATGTTCGGGGTTTTATAGATCGCCAAGGAAGCTGCCCCAAGGGACAATGAGATGAACCTTCCTATCAAGGTCTATTCCGATTATGTCTGTCCGTATTGTTACTTCGCCGAGCACATGCTCGATCAGGCGACACAGGGACAAGTTGTGACGGTTGAGTGGATGCCATTTGAATTGCGGCCGGCGCCAAGTCAGACACTTCGTCCTGAAGGGGAGTATTTGGAGCGCGTATGGCGCGAGTCCGTTTACCCCATGGCCGAACAGCTCGGGGTTCAGATCGTGCTGCCCCGTATTTCACCGCAACCGCATACCGGCCTTGCCTTCGAAGGCTATCAGTATGCCTTGGACCATAAGAAGGGGAAAGCTTATACGCATCGAATGTTTACGGCTTTCTTTCAAGAAGAGCAAAACATCGGGGAACTCGACGTTCTGTGCAACTTAGCGCAGGAACTGGATCTAGACCGACAGACGTTTAAGAGGGCGTTAGAGACAGGGCAGTACCGGGAGCGCCATTTGGTATCGCTACGGCATGCCACTGAAGAGATGCACATTACGGCCGTGCCGACATTTGTCTTTGATCGTCATGTGCTGCGTGGCGTTCCTTCGTCAGCCGTGCTCCAACAGTTTCTTACACAAGCACGATCCTAATGCAGGTGTCGACGGCTTGCGTAGTTGATTACAACATAGCTAAGGTGGGATTCTTTACCATACTGACGCAGGAGAGAGCGCTGGCTGAGAAGAAAGTTATTGCTGTTATTGGAGCGACCGGTGCACAGGGTGGCTGCTTGGCGCGGGCAATCATGAGCGACAAGAGCGGCGGGTTCACTCCCGCGCTGTCACCAGAAGGGCGCGCGCAAGCCGGATGACGCGCGGAGTTTGAACCCGGATCCAAAGCTTTGACAGATGGCTTGCTCGTAACAAGAGTCTGATCCCGCTCGAGTAGCATGTAATGCCCCCCTCTTACGGCTGTCAGGTTTTTTGACAGCTGAATACAATATCCCTCGACAACATCCTTATTTTTCATAGACTTTTGAAAGGGGCCGGGAATTGCTTCCTTTCTTACATGGATCTTCTATGGACCAAAAAAGGATATGGCTCAAGGAGGAGAGAATGACCATGAAAGTCGGGCTTATAGCTGCTTTCGCTGTGATAACTATGACCTGCATTCCGTTGATCGCAGGTGCCGCACCCTTTGTCAGTAATAACCCGGCGGATGTCGCCGCCTTTCAGGCGGGCGCCACCATAGTAACGTTCGAAGGTATCTCGGGGATCACCGCATTTAATAACGAAACGCCCGGCGCCGTCGTTCCGACCGCAGCTCTCTTGAAGTCTCAGATTGCCGGTCTCACCTTTTTCAGTAATTTTTCCGGAGGACCCGCTGTTATCAATCTGACGGGCTTTGCCAATTCCGGTGACGCGAAGTCACCACCCAACGTGGTCAGTGGAGTCGAGCCAGGGGGTGGCAGTGATGGCCTCCTTTGTTTCACATGCTTCGTCGAGGTGACATTCGCCTCGCCGGTCAGCAAGGTAGGAGCGTGGAATGATCCTACGGGCGGTAATGTCCAGTTATTGGCGACGGATATTGGTGGGGGAACGGTCTTTGATATGGCCACTGGGGGTCAAGGCAACTTTATCGGCGTGTCATTAAGCGGCCCGCCCACGATTCAGCGTGCGCTGTTTCTATTTATAAACGCGCAGTCCGTGAATGGATTTACCCTCGATGACTTAACCTATGCCGGTGCCAGCACTGGCACTAATGTTCCAGAACCGGGGAGCCTGCTTTTGTTGGCGACCGGTGCAGCGGCGCTTATCGCTTGGCCGTGGGCAAGAAAGTTAAGCACAAGGCGTCGCTGAGTCTGGCGAAACAAAGGATTCCCACGCTGTGAGCCTTGATGCTCTGAGAGCGTTAGACAAGGAAAGCCCGTCAGATTGCCAATCTGACGGGCTTTTTCTTTGACCTCGTATTCTCTTTCTACAGACTTTTCGCTCTACGAACTCCTCTCGGAAATTGCGCCGTCTGTATGAATTCCTTCACTCGCGACATTCATACGTTGCTGCCCAGATCGCCACTTTTCCCGTTGCTCGGGCGTCAGAGTGGCCGAGGCCGCACGGCCCGCCCGAATACCATCCAAGAGCATTTTGGCTCGGGCCTCTTCTAATTTGTGTACCGCCCCCTCGATGGCCGCCATGTCAGCCTTTTGATCATGAGCCAGCGTTCGGACATCAACATGGGCCAATTTGACATCGGCCTTATCCAGAATCCGCGTCTTCTTATATTCTGTCATGAGCGACTTCAACTTGGTAACTTGCTCGTCGGTCAGCCCCAAATCCTTCGCGTGCCGCAATAAACTGAAGAATGTGTGGCCGACGATATGCGAGCCATCCTGGGCGCCGCGGCGATGACCCGAGTCATAT
>JBBRRL010000409.1:0-3164 GCA_038200775.1 Nitrospirales bacterium | reverse complement strand
TTGCCTTGACCGGACTTCCGCCGCATTTTGCCTGTTTGCGGAAAGGGAGATTCCATCCGCAAATCACCTGGACGAGAATGGCAACATTCGGGTTATTGCCCGAACGGTCACATATGACCGGATGGTGGAGGCGGCCTTTCATCACATCCATGATGCGGCAGCTCAAAATGCGTCGGTACTGCGGCATCTCGCCGAGCGGATTGAGTTTGTGCTCTCAAGGATAGAGCACGTGGAAGTTCGTCGCCCGCTGGAAAAGGAGGGCTCTCTCGCATTGGCTGAGGCGGTCCGCCTCGTCGAAACGCGGCATCGTCAGAGCTCCAACGCCACCGGAATGCTTTGATTTAAGTCAGCCAATCGGCGTTCGCACTCCGGGATCGGCTTTGGACAGACCGGCGATCACTGCGCCACGGCGGCCCACAATTTTCTTGAGGGCGTTCCTGAGATTCGTATCCGAGTTTGGTCCATCAGGTTTCGCGCGTTGCTGGAAAACTCTGAATCCCCGTGGGAAGCCAATCCATAATTGTTTCGGGTAACCTGCACGAAGACTTGATTGATTGCGCCACGCAACTGTAGAAGCTTTCCCTTTCCACCAGGTGTTGCCGCTCCTGCCGAAGAGTGGACGACTCGCTTTCAGGTGGGAGGCGCGAACGTAGTAGTACAAAGCCTGCAAAAAATGCAATCAGAACGCCAGCAATCAGCGCGATTACTCGCCACCAACCACCGGCGGCAAAGGAAACCAGATCGGGATTCAGTTGCTCCGCTCATTTAACTTCAATCCCACTGCTATTGAGGAGCCACTGGCAAATGCGGATGCGGCTGGCGACTTTGAAACCTGGCACGAATTGAAATGTGAATGGCGGATAAACTGCGGCGTTGGAGGGCTGCGATCTCCGCTAGGATGGTCCTTTGACATGTGGCTGAACGCTCTGCTCTTCGCGAGTTCTCTAATTGTTGTACTGTGGGCCTGCCAGCCGCTTGCGAAAGGACTGGACCGGTTGGGAATCCAAGCTGCACCTGTCTGACGGAGCGCTCGGCATACTGGTGGCCTTGGGGGCGGACTCTCCCGAGATTTCCTCCGCAGTTGTAGCCTTGTTATCGAATCAGCGGGATCTGGGCGTTGGCATCGTACTGGGTTCAAATCTCTTCAATTTGGCGGCGCTCCTGGGCCTGGGAGGCGTTATCGCCGGCGAAGTAATCGCCAGTTCCGCCGGAACTATCCTTGATGGCGCTGTTGCCATGGCGATCACGTTGATCGCGGGAGCATTGCTCGGCGGCATTACCAGCCCGCTGACGTCAAGCATACTGGTGCTTCTGATTTTTGTCCCATACGTGTATATCCTGGCTGCCGGGTCCAAAGCGTTGGCTCGCCTTCCGCTGCTCAATTCGTGGAAACAGCATCTGACCCGCGCCTGCCATGTCAAAAGCGCGAATCTAGCGGAGAGGTTAGCGTGTCTTCGTGGGAACCCGTAGTCTGGATCTTCCCAGCAGTCTGCGCGATCATAGCGGGCAGCATGGGTCTTATAAGATCCGCTACTGCTCTGGGGCAACACTGGTTACCCCAGCCGATACTTGGCACTTTCGTGCTCGCCGCTCTCACTGGTCTGCCGAACTCGATCACGGCGATACGTCTGGCACGCAAAGGTAGCGGCACGGCTGCTATCTTCGGAAACTTTTAATAGCAATACCATCAATATTTTGGTGGGCCTTCTTCTACCGGCGTTGGTCGTCGGTCAAGGCGTCCTCACCTCCCTGACTATACTCGACATCTTCAGCCTTCTAATATTGACGGCGGTAGCGGTTGTTCTTGCGGCGCGCGCAGGCAAACTCACGCGTAAACAGGGGATCGTCCTGATCGCTCCGTATTTCGCATTTGTCGGAATTTGGATCTCGATATTCACGAGCGGCTTGTCTGCGGGCCAGTAAGGATGGAGTTATCAAGCTGTTCCGTCCATCCGTAATGAAAAATGGAAGAGTCCCTTGGAAGACGTGGTCGCCAACGAGGGCATAAGAACATCGCGAACATCCAGGCGAAAGGCGTGGAAGGCGTACTCTCCGTGACGGGCAATCTGCGCATTGAGAAGTAAGGCGTTCAGGTCCTGAGTCAGGACCGAGCCGTCGATCTTGAGTTGATCAAGGAACCCCGCAACAAAAGCTGGAGCATGTTCTTCCAGATTCGTTGCGCGTTTGGAGCCGATCTGCGAGATCGTGCGGTCCATGGACCTGATCCCGCACCATCCGAATATCCGTAATACGGAGAAAGCTCCTCAGAATCCCCTACTTGCAACGACAAGTGTTTCCCGCGGGTGATGTGCAAGATGAGCGATTTGTGTAGTGCCGAGGACGTCCTTCGCTTTAGCGACATCGGATGCCGACCCGTTGACGATCAAAACGAATTTATCGCTCTTCACCGCGGTTTCATACTCGACAACGCTATCCTTCGGAATTCCGATACTGAACAAACCAGCGCCGAGCGCGCTTAGACCACCCACCACGGTCGCGCCTTCCAGGGCTCCCACAATCCAGCCCACCAGCGGACCTGCTACGAGAAGAGGCCCGATGCCGGGAATTGCAAAGAAGGCAGAACCGAACAAAAGACCCCAAAATCCGCCCCAAAAAGCGCCTGTCCCGCCCCAGCGCTTCATCCGGTCACCGGCGTTGTAATAGCCGACGACCTGCTCATCGGTGTGAAAATCCTTCGCAACAATCGAGATGTTATGCATATCGATCCCCGCCGCCTGAAGCGCCTTGACGGCCTGTTCGGCATCGGGATGGGTATGAAATACTGCTACTGCTGAATCAAATTTTGACATTGGGTTTTTCCTTTTAGCTTCTTCAATCCAGTGGTCTCTCAAATCCTGCCGAAAGCTATTTTGAAGCCACGCAAGCGGGATGTGTGCACTCGCACGAACTGTTCGCGCCTTTTGTCGGGCTTTCGCATTGGTGACCGCAATGCTCTTTACCGTCCGGCACGGTGCAACGGCATACTGAATTTGCACACTTCTTGTTTTCGCTGTTAGTCATGATTGGTGATCGCTCCTGTCATCAAGTGGGCGCAAAAACGTCAATCAAACGTCAAAAGAGGAGCTGACAATCGCCTGTGCCTCCGTCTCGATTTTTTGGAGATGCTCTTTATCTGAAAAACTCTCTGCATAGATCTTGTAGAT
>JBBRRL010000408.1:0-3194 GCA_038200775.1 Nitrospirales bacterium | reverse complement strand
GGCACCGTGGCACGATCCCTGACCTACTTCGCCAATTCCCATCTCCTCGCTACCGCTGTCCTCATGATCTGGGTGGGGGCGTTCCTGTCAGCCGTGCTCGACAACATTCCGTTTACGATCGCAATGGTCCCTGTCATTAAAGGGCTTGAGACAGCCGGCGTCGCTGTCGAGCCTTTATGGTGGGCGTTGGCGCTTGGCGTCGGTTTTGGAGGAAACGGGACGCCGATCGCCGCAGCGGCCAATCTGGTGGCGATCGAAGTGAGCCGGCGGGCGGCGTATCCCATAACATTCCGCGTCTGGCTGCGGTCCGGCTCGTTTGCCACGGTAGTTTCCTGCGCGGTGGGAACGCTGATTTTCTTATTGATATTCGGCGTGCTCAGGCATTAGGGTGGCCGTGACACAAGAAACTGACAGTGGCAATTTTGCGGGCCGCTTTCTGTCAGGACTTTGCACGTGCGATTTCTTCTTTGACAACTTGTTCTGCGGCCAACCAGTCTTGGAGGTCGCTACCACTCTCACCACCGCGTCTCTCAAAAAGTTCATAGGCCTTCCGGGCCACCCGGGAGTTGAATTCTGCCGCCTTGAAGGAGTGACTGCTCCCATCAGAAGTGACAGCGCCGGCCCCGGCTGCAGTGGTAATGTTTTGAGTAGCAGGGGGCTTTCCCTTTCGCCCTTGACCCTGGGAAGGGGACTGTTTCTTTTCCATTTCCTTGTCCATCTTACTCCTTCCAGACGATGGTATTATTTCCTGCATTGTATCCATATAAGCACTCAGTTAAATCCCCTCGTTAGAGTTATTGGAACAACATCACGCGTTTGCGTCATATGAAGTCGTTGCGTCTCTGATTGTAGCTTCTACGTCGGAGCAGCCGAGTTTGCTGAAGCCACTGAGGCATGATGACTAGACCACCCGGCCCGCAGATACCGAACGCGACTTACCGAATTCAGTTCAACCGTACATTCACATTTGCCAACGCAATACAAATTATTCCGTATCTACATGCTCTGGGGATTTCCGATGTCTACTCCTCCTCGTACCTGAAGGCCGTACCTGGAAGTCTGCATGGCTATGACCTCACCGACCCCACGACCTTCAATCCTGAAATCGGCACTGAGGAGGAGTACTACGCTTTTATTCGAGCGCTTCAGGCTCATGACCTGGGTCACATTTTGGACGTCATTCCGAATCATATGGGCGTGGCGCGGTCGTCAAATCCGTGGTGGCTCGATGTCTTGGAGAACGGACCCAGTTCTTCATACGCTCCGTTCTTCGATATCGACTGGCATCCGGTCAAGGCAGAGATGGACGATAAAGTCTTGTTACCGATACTAGGAGAGCTCTACGGCTTCGTCCTGGAAAACCAGGAAATAACTCTCGATTATGGCGAGGGAAATTTCTGGATTCATTATTATGACAATCGCCTGCCCGTCTCCTCGAAATCTTGCCGGATGATACTCACGCACGGATTGGACCAACTCATCGCGACAGCGGGAACCGATGATGCTGGCGTCCAGGAACTGCAGAGCATTGTCACAGCCCTCAATCACCTGCCCTACCGCAGCGAGCGCGATCCTTCACGACTGGTCGAACGGAATCGTGAGAAGGAAATCGTCAAAAAACGTTTAGCAGCGCTCATCCACGACAACCCACGGATCGCGCAGTTTGTACAGGAGAACATCAGGCTCTTCAACGGTACCAAGGGAGAACCGGCCAGTTTTGATCCACTTAATACTCTTCTCAACGATCAGGCGTACCGCCTGGCTTTTTGGAGGGTAGCCGCCGAGGAAATTAATTATCGACGATTTTTCGATATCAACGATCTTGTCGCCACACGGATGGAAGACCCGGTCGTCTTTGAAAAATTTCATACTCTGATCTTTCGTCTTCTGAAGGAGAGCTGTATCACGGGGCTACGTATCGACCATGTCGACGGGTTATATGACCCCGCCGCGTATCTTCGTAAACTGCAGGCAGCAATGCAAGCCGGCGGCGATGTGGAACACCACGTGGATAGCCGTCCGTTATTTCTTATCGTGGAGAAGATTCTGGGGGCGGGCGAGCCATTGCCCAGCGATTGGCCAGTGTACGGAACGACGGGCTATGACTTCGTCACGCTTCTGAACGGGCTGTTCGTCAACGGCGCGAACGCTCAGCGGTTAGACGAAATCTATACGAGGTTTACAGGCAATCGAATTCCATATGATGAGCTCGTCTATGTGAAGAAGAAGCTCATCATGAGCCTATCGATGGCAAGCGAGATCAACGTTCTCGGTCATCAATTGAACCGACTCTCCGAAAAAGACCGTCGTTCACGCGATTTCACTCTGAATAGCCTGATAAATGCGATCCGCGAAATTATCGCCTCTTTTCCGGTCTACCGGACCTACATCGCACCTGAAGGCCACGGGGTCACGGACCGCGATCGAGCCTATATCCGGCTGGCGGTCGTCAGGGCCAAGCGTCGGCATCCGGCCCTGAGCAGCCTCGTCTTTGATTTCGTGCGGGATCTGCTCCTGCAGCCGACGGCGGCCCGCCGGCAAGAAGCCGAGCAGGAGCGCCTCAGCTTCGTCATGAAATTCCAGCAAACCACGAGCCCCGTGACAGCCAAAGGAATCGAAGACACCGCCTTTTATGTGTACAACCGGCTGGTCTCCCTCAATGAGGTGGGAGGAGATCCCGAACAATTCGGCGTCTCCGTCACCTCCTTTCATGCACTGATGCGGGAGCGACAGGCGTCGTGGCCCCACTCGCTTTCCGCGACCTCGACGCACGATACGAAACGCAGCGAGGATGTCCGTGCCCGAATCAATGTGCTGTCCGAGATCCCCGGACTGTGGAAAAATCATCTGCGGCTGTGGAGCAAGCTGAACAAAAAGTATAAGACGGAGGTCGACGGAGAGGCCGCCCCCGATCGTAACGAGGAGTACCTTCTCTATCAGACACTGGTGGGAACCTGGCCGGTGGATCTGCCGGACCAGGCCTCGTATCGGACGTACTGTGACCGTATTCAAGCCTACATGAGCAAGGCCTTACAGGAGGCCAAGGTGCACACGAGTTGGATAAATCCGAACCAGCCATACTCGGGCGCTATGGAGAAGTTTATCGAGGCTATTCTTGATCGATCGCGGCAGAACCCGTTCCTCGAGGACCTCATGGCGCTGATTCACAGCGTGATCCTTCCCGCCGGGCTGTG
>JBBRRL010000407.1:0-3196 GCA_038200775.1 Nitrospirales bacterium | reverse complement strand
GTTGTGCAGACTGGCTTGTCGAAAAGCAGCAGTAGGGCGGGGACATTCGTTCGCCTGCCGTATCTGCGAGTTGCAAATGTTCAGGACGGACATTTCACGCTCAACGAAATCAAGGAAATCGATGTTCCAAACGATCAGGTTGAGAGGTTCTCCGTGAAAAAAGGCGACCTGCTTTTAACAGAGGGAGGAGACTTCGACAAATTGGGACGCGGGGCCGTCTGGAACGGGCAAATTGAAGCCTGTGTGCATCAGAACCATCTATTCGTGGTGCGCGGAACGCCAAGCATCATTGATCAACGTTTTTTGGCGTCCTACACCCAATCGGCTAAGGGGAGAGCATATTTCCAATCGTGTTCAAAGCAATCGACCAATCTAGCAAGTATCAACTCTAGCCAACTCAAGAAGCTACCTGTCCCGCTGCCCCCGCTCCCTGAGCAAGGCAAGATCGCCGACATCCTCAGCACTTGGGACGAAGCCCTCGAAAAACTCGACGCGCTTATTGCCGCCAAGGACCGCCGCAAACAGGCGCTCATGCAGCAGCTACTAACCGGGAAGAAGCGATTTCCCGGATTCGCCAAACAGCCGTGGAAGAAAGTGCGCATGAACCAAGTGTTGGAACGCGTCTTCCGCCCCATCGAGTGGAGCGCCGGAATGTCCTTGTCCCTCATCAGCCTCCGCCGTCGCTGCGGTGGCTTGTTCCGGCGGCCAGATCTGCTAGGATCGGAATACAAAACGCAGGATCTGCACGATCTCAAAGCCGGGGATTTCCTCGTTTCCAAGCGCCAGGTAGCTCACGGCGCGTGGGCCATGGTCACGCCGGAGTTCGAAGGCGGACACGTCTCCAAGGAATACGCCATCTTCACGAACAGCGCCCCGGACAAACTGCACATGCCCTTCTTCGCCTGGCTCGCCCAGACCCCGCGCATGATCCGCCTCTCCCGCGTCGCCAGTACCGGTGTCCACATCGAGAAACTCATCTTCGATCCCGCCGTCTTCCTCCGCGAGTCCATCCGCCTCCCCGCCACCCTCGAAGAACAACAACGCATCGCCGCTATGCTCGACGCTGCCGACGAGGAACTCACCCTCCTCCGCAAACAACGCGCTGCGCTGGACCAACAAAAGCGCGGGCTCATGCAGCGCCTTCTCACTGGTAAGATTCGCACCAATCCGTAACCCGCGCTAGTAACATGAAATGGCCCAATCTGCTTTCCTCACTTCGACTCACCGAAGTTGAGTCTCGTCCCTATGAATCAGCTCGGCCGCCGTGGCAGATTGATTATGACCGCCTGGTGTTTTCATCGGCGTTTCGTCGTCTCCAGGATAAGACTCAAGTCCATCCATTGAGTTCCAGTGATTATGTTCGCACACGATTAACGCACACTCTGGAAGTATCGTCTGTAGCGCGAACCTTGGGAACTATCGCTGGGGACTACATTCTTAAAACTTACGGGAAAGAGCAATACGGGACTAAAACTCTCGAAGAAACGCTGACTCCGTCTGATATAGGAATGATCACAAGTGCTGCCGCGCTAGCGCACGACATTGGAAACCCACCGTTTGGACACTCAGGAGAAGACGCAATAAGGTATTGGTTCTCGTCTTCCAAGTATGCAAGGCGTGTCAGAAAGTGGTTGAGTGAGGAGGAGAGACGAGATTTTGAAAAATGGGAAGGCAATGCGGCAGGGTTTCGAATCCTGACTCGACTTCAGTTCTACCGCAATGAAGGTGGAATGAAGCTCACCACAGCCTGCTTGGGGGCATTCATGAAATACCCGACCAGCGCCAGCGGCTTGGTTAGCAAAGCGCAAGCGAAAGAGGACATTGCTGGAAAGAAACCCGGCTTTTTTGAAGCAGACCGCAATCAGTGGAATGCCGTCGCTGATGACCTGGGCTTGATTCGTTTGAACGACAATCGCTGGTGCCGCCATCCGCTCGCCTACCTTACCGAGGCGGCGGATGACATCTGCTATCGAATTATTGATCTTGAAGATGGATTTCGTCTTGGTCGTATCCCTTACAGCGACATTCTCGAAATCATGCAGAAGCTTCTTGCTCCCAATGAAATGGGATCGCTGAATGACCATCCTAGCAATTCGGAAAAAGTTGCCTATCTAAGAGCGAAAGCAATCAGCAAAGCCATCAAGGAAGTAGCCGAGGTTTTTGAACGTCGAGAACCCGATATGCTAGCAGGGAAACCCATGGGCGACATGATGAGCCAAATCACGTCTGCCGACGCACTCGATGCATTCAAGGACCGAACCACTCGGGATGTTTATTCGATGCCGACCGTGATCCAGATCGAGACCGCTGGTTTTGAAATCCTTTCGGGGTTGCTGGACGCAGTCGTTGACGCAGTATTTCCGATTAGAAGCGTGGGGACTTCCACGAATCGGGGGCTCTTCGGCAGCAAGGTTCGCAATCTCATTCCGGATGAGTTTTTAATTCCAGAGGATGAGGTTGAATCGCGGGCTTACGAACAACTCCTTCTTGCTGTCGATTTTGTAGCGGGCATGACAGATACGTTCGCACTCGATCTTTATCGGAAGATTAGGGGGGTAACGATTCCACGATAACCGCCATGAGCACTTCATTTGAATCACTCGACGCTCTAAAGCAGGTGCTCGACCAGCACCGCCCGCTGGACCCCGCCGTCGTCGCGAACCTTCGTGAAGACCTGATCGTCCGCTGGACCTATCACTCCAATGCCATCGAGGGGAACACGCTCACCCTGCGCGAAACCAAGGTGGTGCTCGAAGGCATCACCATCGGTGGCAAGTCGCTGCGTGAACATTTGGAGGCGGTCAACCATCGTGACGCGATCCTGCTGTTGGAAGAACTCGTCCAGAAGGACGAGCCGCTGGACGAATGGACCATCAAGTCGCTTCACCATCTCATCCTCAAGGGAATCAACGACGACAACGCCGGCCGTTACCGCACGGTGAATGTCCGCATCTCCGGCGCGGAACATCTTCCGCCGGATCAACTGGTGGTGCCGGAGCTGATGGAGAAATTCATTGCGTGGTATCGCGACGAGGCGATGGCGCTGCATCCGGTGGAACGGGCTGCCCGCGTCCACAGTGATTTCGTAAAGATCCATCCCTTCGTGGATGGCAACGGCCGGACCTCGCGGCTGTTGATGAATCTGGAACTCCTCAAGTCCGGCTACCCCGCCGCCGTGCTGCCGGTGGAACGGCGC
>JBBRRL010000406.1:0-3205 GCA_038200775.1 Nitrospirales bacterium | reverse complement strand
CTTCAGGGAGGGACTCTTTTCTTCACCACATTCACTCCCGATGCGTCCATTTGCGAGTTCTCCGGTTCCGGGCGGCTTTACGGGCTGTATTACCTGACTGGCACGGGATATGCTCTCTCGGCACTCGGAACGAGTTCGGTGGCGAATCACCAGATCGCGAATACCTTTATTCAACTCGACCCTGGCATGCCTTCCCAAGTTGCCCTTCATATTGGCTCTCAGGCGCCAGGAGCGGACAATACGGGTACATCGGGCGCCGCGGGATGCACCTCGCGAATCACGGCGAGTATAGCGACCAGCACGGCCGCCGTGAGCCAACCCTGTGTCAGGCCGGCACTGAATCCTTGGAGCCGCTTCCTGTCGTGGCGTGACCTGTAACATCGAACGCTGACATGACCACATGATAATCAAGGAGCGAACATGAATACCGACATCAGACAAGGTTTCGTGAGAGCAGTTGGAGTTGTCCTTGGGCTAGGAGTCTGGGTCCTGTTGCTTGGACCCATGGCGGGAGCGATTACTCTGAGTTACGCGGAGTCTTCTCCACCGACGTCGTCTCAGCAGCCGGTGGCGGTTTCAAAGATCAACCGTGCTCTCCCGGGAGCGCAAACCGGTATGCTGCTCATGGTGAAGGACAAGACCGCCCAAATTAATGGCATCAGCTACCCACTGGCTCAAGAAGTTCTCATTGAATCTCTGCCTCCTGGAGTGATGATCGAAAGTCATAGCGGTGTGCTGCGGCCGGTTTCAGTCGGATGGGAAAAGTTGCTGCACTATCCATTGCCCGTGCAGTACTGGATTGCACCCGGACAGACCGCCATCAGCCAGATGATTCTGACTTCACCGGTTCCTCCGACAGCTCCTCGTCGGTAAAAATAAGACGACGATTCGCAGAGGCCGGCATTGCCCGGCCTCTGTGTCCGCTGCTGGAATTGCTCCACCCCTACGAAAATAATCATCACAGATCGACTGTCACCGCCATTCCCAAACGCACGAAGATCACGTTGAAGCCAGCGGGTTCCTCGCCGAATCCGGCTCGCACAGCCTGCGTGTAGAAGGTCGCCTGCGTACGATACATTGACGCCCGGTCGGCCATTTCGGTCTCGGTGATACGATCCGTCTTATAATCAGCCACCCATAGCCGCCCGTCCTTGCGATAGACAAGGTCAATACGTCCCTCCATGAGCCCTGTCGGCAACTGCGCAGAAGTAAACTTGATCGGCATGAAAAATGGGACCTCGCGAGCTACGATTGTCGATGCACAAAGTTCGTCATAGGTTTTCGAGGTGATGAAGGTTGTGAGCATGCCGTGGAGTTCGTCCCGAATCGCTGCACGCTCCGTCTGGAATTCATCGGGAAGCTGGCGGTCAAGTGTCTCCTCGATAATATGATGTATCGGTTGAGGTTTATCTCCATAAGTCAAATTGCTTATGATGGTATGCGCCACTGAACCAAGTATCATTGCCGTCGTCTTGCGCGATAACCCCGAATGCGATACTCGGGTTTTCACGGCTAATGAGGTCGGTGTCACGACGATAGGATTGTCCAGGCGGTGGCGATAATCACCTTCCCGCTCGTGCCAGCGCGACACGAAATCCACAAGATCCGGGACCGGGTCCGGAGGTCCTGCCTCTGGCTTCCAGGTCCACGCTTTGCCTTCGTCCGGCGGAAGGATTGCCTGGGCGATTCTGCCTTCTCCAGCTTCCAGTACGGCCATGTCCTGGTTTCCCACTGATTCCCCGATGGCCTCCTGAAACAGGGCAAGAAAATTTCCCGAGGCGGGGCGCCGCGTCAGTGCTCCGGACAGCACCAGCCGCTCCTTGGCCCGTGTCATCCCAACATAGAGCAGGCGCCGCTGTTCGGCGGTCATCCGCGCGGCCAGCTTCTCGGCGATGAACACACCCTCCAGGGTGCCAATGCCTTCGAAGCGCAGTCCTACCACACCGGTCGACCAGTCATGATGCACCTCGATGGGATTTTGCTGCAACGGAATGCCCGCCTGCAGGCCGACAAGCACCACGATAGGAAACTCCAGCCCTTTCGCTTTATGAATCGTCAGCACCCGCACCGAATCCGAGGACTCTTCTGCCAAGCCCCCCTCGGACTCGGCGGGTGGATCTGCGATACGTGCTGAAAACCACTCCGTCAAGCCCGCCAGGGTTGACGAGGGATCGTCTACAAGGCGCTCACAGAGCGCCCGTACCTTCCAGAGATTCGCCACCGCCTGCTCACCGTGCGCGGACGCCGCCGCCAGTTCCAGAACGGGCAATCGCTCGAAGATCAAATCAATTGCGTTCGGCAGCGGTAGACGTGGACAGTCTTCGCGCAGTGTCTGTAGCACCGCGTACAGCCGATGGACATGCTCCGCCTTTGAATGCTCCTGTAAGCGGCCATGCGCTCCCGGCCGGTAATCAAGCGCGCCCAGCGCCGTGAGGTCCAGCACCTCACGATCAGATAGGGCGCCGAGCGTCGAACGCATCAGGCCCAGCCGCGCGACAGCATCATCGGGGTTCTGAATACATCGAAGCACGTTGACAAGATCTATGACTTCTTGACGCTGATAAAAATGCTTTTCTCCTTCGGCAAGGTACGCCAGACCGTAACGGCGCAACGCGTCCAGATAATGTCTTCCCTGGCTGAACGTACGAAACAGCATTGCCACATCCCCGGGCGCGGCCTTGCGCCAGCGGCCGGCTGCGTCGACCAGGATTTCCTTCCCGATAATTTCGTGTTTCACCCATCGCGCGATAGCCTCTGCCTCGCTCCGGACTGCCTCTTCGGCATTGAGCTCATCGGTCTCTCCGCTGTCGTCGTCGTGGGCAACCAGACGGAGCTCCACGCCCGGTGTCCCCGCTCCCATGGGCCGATCAGGTCGAGGCTCTATGGGGTGATACGCAGGTTGGAGGCCCGGTTGCTCGGTGATGAGCCGAACGAACAGGCTATTGACCACGCCGATGATCGAGGCATGGCTTCGAAAGTTCGTGATCAACGTCAGGGCCAGGCCACCTTGGCCCACGACGAGGTCCGTGACCTGTTGAAAAGCTTCGATGTCTGCCCGTCGGAACGCAAAGATGGATTGCTTCGGATCCCCGACGATAAACAGCTTCCCCGGCTCAAGCCTAACATCCTGCCACCGGCTCGCCGCATCCTCCGGCCGCTCACACAAGAACAATAAGATTTCGTATTGGACGGGATCGGTGTCCTG
>JBBRRL010000405.1:0-3207 GCA_038200775.1 Nitrospirales bacterium | reverse complement strand
GTATCGAATCGCAAGCTACAGCGTGTGACGGTGCGTAAGGAAGAGGCAAAAATCGAGCGCCTGCCCGGCACCGGACAGCGGGAAAAGACCGTCTTACACTCCGCGGCTCCCACCCCATCTGAGCCGGGGTCCGGATCGATCCTGGATCGAGTTTTTCCTCCGGAAGCACGTGAACCCAAAAAGGTACGATCCAAGAAAGGAGATTGAAAATGACAGACCCACAAACATCCAGCAATCAAACGGTAGTTGGTTTATTTGATAATTTCTCGGAAGCACAAGCAGTTGCACGCGACCTGGAACAAGAAGGTTTTGCCCGAGGTGACATTAGTATTGTTGCCAATGATGCCACGGGCGAGTATGCGTCCAAGACCGGCGAGGGCCACACAGGTGACACTGTTTCCGGGATGGGGAAGGGAGCCGCGCTCGGGGGCGCGGCCGGGTTAGCTCTGGGACTCGCGGCTCTCGCTATTCCGGGTATCGGACCGATTGTTGCGGCGGGGCCACTGGCAACCGCATTGACGGGCGCTGGTATTGGTGCCGTGGCAGGGGGGCTCATTGGTGCGCTCACCAACATGGGCGTACCCGAGGAAGACGCGAAGTATTACAGCGAAGGCGTGCGCGAAGGCGGCGCGCTGGTGATGGTGAAGGCTTCGGGCGATCGCGCTCATCGTGCGGCGACGATTCTGGAACGATCCGGTGCTGCCAATGTTGAGGAGAATAGTGGGACGGCTGTTCCGAAAACGACTCCCGCGAAAACATCTGCCAAGCCCTTGGCCTCTGGAGCTCGCGCGAATGTAACTGGTGACCGGGAGGTTACTCTTCCCGTCGTCGAAGAAGAAATAGCAGTGGGCAAGCGAGCCGTATCGAAAGGCGGGGTGCGCGTTTTTAGCGAGGTAACGGAGAAGCCGGTACAGGAAAGCGTAAATTTGCGCGACGAACATGTTCACGTCGAACGCCGTCCTGTAAATCGTGACGCAAGCGAAGCAGATTTCCAAAACTTCCAAGAGGGCACCATCGAAGTTCGAGAAACAGCCGAGGAACCCGTTGTTTCTAAGCGCAAGCGGGTCGTGGAAGAAGTGGTTGTCGGAAAAGATGTGACGTCACGAACCGAGCAGGTAAGCGACAAAGTCAGGCGTACAGACGTCAAGGTCGAGAAAATTGGCGCCAGTGAGTCCGGCAGGGCCGCTTCAGGGGCGGATTACAACGAGTCCTCACCCGGTTATTTGTATGGGTCGAGCTTGGCGAACGACGCCCGGTATCGCGGAAAAGAATGGAGTGCAATCGAATCCGACGTGCGCCGCGATTGGGACTCCCGCGGGGAGGGAACGTGGGAATCGGCGAAGGACTCCGTGCGCCGCGCCTGGGAGAAGATGACAGGCCAGTGGTAAAACGCAACGTTTCATGGGCGGCGATGGCTGTACAGTCATTTGTCGCCTATTGGACGAAACAGTAGACGGATTATCCGTCCTACCCGCGTGCGCATGAGAACAGAAGTATTTACGTCGCATGCGTAGTAGAAGTGGAACACTGCTATCTGAACAAAATGCAAATCCGTCAGACGTGGCCTTTGCTAAAAGAGACCTTTGCGAAGTGGAACGAGCATGACGCGCCGCGGCTTGGCGCATCACTGGCCTTTTATACAATTCTCTCCATCGCCCCCCTGCTGATCATTGTCATTGCTATTGTTTCGCTCGTATTTGGACACGAGGCAGCGCAGGATCAGATCACTAATCAGCTCCACGATCTCATTGGACAGAGCGGCGCGGACGCGGCGAAGACCATGCTGACCAACTCTCATAAAGCATCGTCTGGAATTTTCGCTACTGCTGTCGGCGTGATTACCTTGCTTCTGGGCGCGTCCGGCGTTTGCGGCGAGCTTCGAGAAGCCCTGAACAAGATGTGGGATGCGAAGCCGGCCGGAGGTTCGGGATTCATGGGGATGATTAAAGAAAAGTCGTTCGCTCTCGGCATGGTGCTCGCAATTGGTTTTCTGCTGCTTGTGTCACTGGTGGTAAGCGCGGTGCTCGCGGCTGTCGGGAAGTTTGCGGGCGGCTTGCTGCCAATCCCGCCATTCGTGTTCGAGATCCTGAACTTTTTGGTGTCCTTTGGAGTGATTACATTGCTCTTTGCGCTCATTTACAAATATGTCCCGGACGTGAAAATCGAGTGGCATAACGTCTGGATAGGCGCGAGCGCCACGGCACTGCTTTTCACGCTCGGGAAATTCCTAATCGGTCTATATATCGGCAAAGCCGGCGTCGGTTCGGCCTATGGTGCGGCGGGATCGCTGGTCGCCGTGATCGTCTGGGTTTATTATTCAGCCCAGATCTTCTTTTTCGGCGCTCAATTCACGCAGGTGTACGCTCACACTCAAAAGCCTGACCAGTGAGTTCCCGCACGTTAGAATCTGGAATGCAAAATGCTTGAAGACATATTCAAGGAGAAACAAACCATGGACAGAGATGACGTAAAAGACGGAATTGATAAAGCTGCGGATAAGGCAAAAAAAACCACTGAGAAGGTTGCCGACAAGACTAAAGATGCGACACGCAAAGTTGGGAATGAGGTGAAGGATGTCGGCGACAAAATCAAACACGCCGACGATTAACGGTTCATAGTCCGACCAATCTGATGGTTTTAGGAGCACATATGCCCCCA
This sequence comes from Nitrospirales bacterium, assembly GCA_038200775.1. GTDB lineage: Bacteria > Nitrospirota > Nitrospiria > Nitrospirales > NS-4 > NS-11. The sequence continues at coordinate 549 of JBBRRL010000405.1, read as the reverse complement.
AAGAGCACCTTTCCCCACGACGTTCCCTCGGATCCGCTTTCAGCGGATCACATGGTGATTCTGTGAACATACCCCATGCTGGAACCGATCACCAGAAGCACAAAGCTCTCAAAACTTGGGACAACATCAAAGGTGCCCTGATTGGCGTGGCGGCGACCCGCTTCAAAGACTTCATTGGAGAAGTTGTTCCCGGTTTTCATGACCACTGTGAAAAGACTGAAAGCCAAAAATCCACTCCGTCCTTACCGAGTACGATTCCCCCACAATCAAGTAATTGTCGTGAGTTCGAACAACCCCGAAAGGGGAGCTCGAAGAAATAAGTTGGTCGTCTATAAGGACGGCTTTTAGAGAGGAAGGCTAATGTATCACCATATAAAGACGCTGATGTACACGGTCCACATAGGTCAACCCGACCCACGGTTCGGGAACATGCTGTTGGAGCAGTTCGGGGGCGCAAACGGAGAATTGGCAGCAGCAATGCAATATTCCATCCAGGGCCTGAATTGCGACGATCCTGAACGCAAGGACCTGTTGATGGATATCGGGACG
>JBBRRL010000404.1:0-3219 GCA_038200775.1 Nitrospirales bacterium | reverse complement strand
GGAGGGAAGACCACGACTTTGCTTAGCGATGAGTCATGGCGGGTCACGAATAGAACAGGGATTGTTCCCTCCGCGGTGGAATGGAATTCGAAGCGCGTGCAGGACGAAACGTGGCCCAAGGCGCGTCTTTCACCTTTGAATGATGAGAAGGTGGTCACGTCCTGGGTCGACCTCAATCCCCTGCTTCTCGAACAGCCAAGGATTGGTTACTGGATCATGGCGGACAATGGACCGTCTGAAGCGGTCTTTTCCACCACGATCAAAGCGGACAGGTCGAAACAGGAAACATGGATTCAGGTTGCTGGCTCCGGCGACCTCGACCTGGCGATTAATGGACATATCATCAGCCTTGCCAGTTCGGCTGCCAGAGGGAGCAAGAAATTGCCCCACCTGCCGGCGGAAGAAGAGGTTGCGCCGACGGTGGACAAATTTGGAAGAGTCGCAAAGGAAGGGGAGGCTCCCACCAAGTCAACAGGTTCACCTTTTCAATCCGTCGACCTCTCCGCTTACGATGTCAGTCACTGGATTAAACGAGGACAAAACGTCATCGTAGCGACCGTCCGGAGCGAGAACCTGCCGGCCAGTCTATTCGTCGATGGTTTCATCGTGAAGGGAGATAAAGTGGAGCGGTTCTCCACCAATAGCGCGTGGCGGATCGGCGATCGCCCCGATCTCGAACAAGGCGACGCGCAACAGCACGCTATCCAGATTGGCCCGGATGGAATTGCGCCCTGGGGTTACCTGCCACAGGACCTGGCCCGGCCTCTCGATCACTCCGGTTTTGCCACTCTCTTTCAGTCTTGGGCCATCGTTGGGCTCACCCTTGCCCTCGTCATTGCCCTCTGGCTGGTCGTCTCCGGACTAGTGGCCAACCGGCGGAGCGAACCTCTCGTGCAGGCAATGGCACGCGATGCCTTGCTGCACGGTCCACTCCTGGTAGGCCTTCTCCTATTGCTTCTCCCGAATTACGATCCGCGTTATCCGGTCGAGTGGTCGTTTCAGCCCAAATTCGTGGTTGGAGCTTTTGCCGTCCTGATCTTGATCCGCCTTTCCCATTTGTTGGTTGATAAATGGACGCCGGCAGTCCACCGCGCTGGCCTGGAGCGGATGAAGGCCACGACTCAATGGGAAACGCGCAATGCGCAAGCGACAGATATAATTTCGCATCGCCTGCGTTTGCCGGAGCTGTTCGAGATTCCGTTTCGCCGGCTACTGCCCAGTCTCATCCTCGTCCTCATCATGTTTCTAGGGCTTGGTCTGCGTTACCATAACCTCGGTTACGTGTCGTTTGACCACGATGAAATGGGCCAGATCGCGAAATCAAAAGGGATTTTCAGCCTGGGAATTCCCTACACCCTGGCGGCAGGTGAGATACGCTGGACGACCACCTACGAAGCAGTTCCCTACCCTCTCGCCCTTTTTGGATTTCTGTTTGGCCTTTCGGAGTGGGCCCTGCGCCTCCCGGCCTGTCTCATGGGAACCCTATGCATTGGCGTCATCGGGCTTATGGGACGGCGGTTGTTCGACTGGCGGGTTGGTCTCTTTGCCGCCTTCGTCTACGCCTGTTTACCGCTCAATATCCGATGGGCCCAGAATGCGTTCTATCTCTCGCAATGCCAGCTCATGGCGATGCTGACGTATTGGCTTTTCTACGAAGCAATCCGAACTCGTCCTTTTGATCACAAGTTCCTCACCGCCGCTGCGGTTGCCTTTTGTCTATCTTACCTTTCTTGGGAAGGAACCGGATTTCTTCTGCCTGCGCTGATCATGGGCCTGCTCGTGGTGCGCTGGGGTCAATGGTGGTGGCTGAAGGACTTTCATCTTTATCGTTGCCTGTTTTTCATAGGGGCTGTGGTCGTCGCTCAATATTGCTCCCGTATGCTTGCCGGCTCCCCTTATCTTCAAGTCGGGTCCGGACTTTCCAACTTGACCGGACCATCGCTCTTCTTTCTCTCGCCCGGTTATCAGCCGATGTTTTATGTCGACAAGCTGTTGCTCTCGGAGAATCACGTCTTTTTCACTCTGATGGCCCTGGTGGGGCTGCCATTCTGTTGGAGGCATAGTGGGTTTCGCTATCTCATTATCCTCGTGGCGACCCTCTTTATCTTACATACCAACTTCCTCGCCGCGCTCTCCCCGCGCTACTGCTACTACTTTCAGCCGCTCGTCCTCATGGCAGGCGTTGCGGCGACAGTCATGCTTTATGACCGCATCCGTGCCTTGGCTCGAGATTCCGGGGATTCCGTGGTCGCCCGCCTCGCCGCCCAGGCGACCGGCCTGGCGTTATTGCTGCTACTTTTTGTCCAAAGCAATGAGAGCGTTCTACACGAATATCAGCTCTCCAGCACAGGCGATACGCCACAGATGATGTCCCGCTTGAATACCTATCGCTACGATTACCGCGGGGCGGCGGAATTCGTCCAGGCTCATGCCCGGCCGGGGGACGTGATCCTGCCGGGCATTCCGCATGTCTTTAACTTCTACGCAGGCTTTCCGGGGAACTACTTCCTCAACACACTCTTTAGTTCCAAAGTGCCGTATAATCAGCTTCTCGACGAACCAAGATTCGTGGACAAGTTTGGCAGTCTGCCGGTGATCCGAAATATTTCCGAGTTGAAGGAAGTCGTAAACCGATCAGGCCGGACATGGATCGTCTTCGCACCTTATGCATCGTTTGAGGGCTTGAATAGCCCTGCCGTGCTGGATTACATTCACGAGCACGCCAGAGCGGAGTTCGAAAGCTACCGGGCAAAGGTCTTCTTGATCCAAGGCGCCCAACACCAGACCACTGTAGCCACAGCGGCTCACACCGCAGAGTAAACGCGGCTGGCTGCCTTGCGCACTGTGGAGCGCGCATCGAACAGCAGAGCGCCGAACGATCCCTGCGAGAGCATTCGGGCCGCTTGCAATTCGCCCGCGATTCGCCCGACTTCGCTCGCATTAGCTTTCACCGCCGCTTCAAATATCTGTCGGCCGTACGCATAAAATTCCATATCCAAAGCGTTCTTCTCCTGAATTAAATCGAGCGTAGTCTGGGGCAAGTCGCGCTTCTTGGGCCGAGAGCGAGTGACGTTGAAACTTGAATAGAAGTTTAGCCGCCATCCGAAGCGCAGTTTCATGAGAGCCAAACTTTCCTCCAGCCGATCCGAAACCCCCACCACGCTGAAATACTGCCGCAGATTATATTTGGCTTTTTCGAGCATCTCCCGCGTACAGGGG
>JBBRRL010000403.1:0-3221 GCA_038200775.1 Nitrospirales bacterium | reverse complement strand
GGGGCCGGCCGATCGCGTACGCGTCCTCGAACTTCAGCGTGAGCGCCAGCAGCGTTCCGCCGTCAAACCCGATCGGACCGACCGTCTCGAACAGGGCTGACTGCGTGGTGCCCGGGGACAGCTTTGCCGTCCAGCCGGGCGACTTGAGCCACCTGAAGTTCCATACCCTTTCGCTCAGAGCTGCGGAACCCGGCGGACTCCACCGTCATGTCGTAATTACCGGGCGCCAGGGCGGGCAGGTCATAGATTCCGGACTCATTAGTGGTGGCACTCCGTTTAGCCGAGGTAGCCGTATTGGTCACGGTAACCTTCGCGCCGCTCATCGCCGCACCGCTCGAATCCGCGACAGTGCCGGTGATCTCGGCTGTCCCCTGTCCCCAGGCGGCGACGGAGACAATCAGCGAGAGCGCCGTGAGCTGGGCCGCAACCCGCAAAAATCTGTATGCTGACATGACTGACACCCCCGTACGAATTCGTTACGGAGCTTGATCCAGGGAGATCCGCCCCGTCACCCATTTGCAAATCTGCGAATAGTATAGCTCGTTTGAGCGATACCTGATTTGGGAAACCGTGGGTGGAGAGTCAGGCAGCAAAGCGGCAGCGCAGTCGGCTCAGTGATGTTTATCACATTCCTGCTTCGTCGTTTGAGACCCGTCGTGAGCCTCGGATCGGTCAGGTCTGACGCTTGTGTCACATCGTGCGCCCGTTGCGGATGACGCGCGCCGCTTATCCCAACAATGCCAAATGATTCCCAAAGTTGGGCAGGGGGAGTTTGAATCGCAAGTCGGGCGGTTCGTAAACGCTAGCCGACTTGTCGCGGGTAATGTTCCAATTGCTTTCCAACTTCCGAGTGGCCGACCATCCACCCACAATGCCAAAGAACCGGATTAAGGAGAAGTACTCACGCCCCGGCCTTCGGCGGGACTCAACGCTGACCCTGTCTTGGGTGGTGTTGGGGCGCCTGCATGCGTTCGAGATCAGTATCGTTTATACTCGGGGACTCGCGTCAGGTGTTAGATTCTGGCGAATGAAGCGGAAGCGAGGTCACTAATGCGCACATTTCTGATGACGATCTCTATCGTCCTGTTGTTAGGAAGCGGCCTTATCTGGCAGCAGTCAGCCCATGCCGACGATGACCCAGAGGCTCGCACTCTGTATGTATGGGCCGGGGATCAAGCGCGCGTCGCGCCGGATTTCCTCGCGGTGATCGACTTCGATGAGGATTCGGCCAACTACGGCAAAGTGATTAAGACAGTACCGATCCCGCCGCCGGGCAATACGGGCAACGAACCGCACCATTGTCATCTGTCGGCCGACAAAAATGTTCTCGCCTGCGGCGGGCTATTGAGCCTCTTGAAGGGGCAGAACGGCATCTTTTTCTTCGACGTGTCGAAGCCTCGCGACCCGAAATTCCTGTTTGCGAAGAGTGCGCCGCTCTCGAGCATCACCGACGATTTCTTTCCGTTACCGTATGGTGGGTTCCTGATCACACAAATGGGCTCGGCGATTGGCGGCGCCCCAGGGAGAGTCGCTGAATTCGATAAAAACTTGAATCTCGTGAGGGAGTGGCCGGATGTGCCTCCTGCAGATGGCTTCAACCCCCACGGCATTTCCGGGCGACCGCATCTGAACCTCTTGGTCACATCCGATTTCATTAATCCGGTCACGACCCTGAACGTCGTCCCCGGGAATCCTGTCCTTCGTGGTTCGATCCGCGTCTGGGACCTCGCAAGCCGATCGATCCTCCGCACTGTCCACATTCCAGAGGCCATCGGCACAATGGACGTGCGGCTGATTCCCGACGACCCGCTTGGCCGCGCCTTCACCGCAGGAATGTTCGACGGACACTTGTACCTCGTCGATACGTACCGAGGAACCTACAGGAACGTGTTCGATTTCGAGACTATCGTTCCCCACATCGAGATGCCCGTGCGTGGGGGAATGACGCAAATCCTAGCGATGCCAAATAGCGGCGACCGGCTGATCTTCGCGTCTTTCCAGGCCGGCCAGGTCGGGATGCTTGACGTCAGCGATCCCGAGCATCCAGTCCAGAGTGGCATCGTCAACCTAGGAATTGGCGCGGGCCCGCACGACATCGCGCTCACGGATGACGACAAGCGCTTGGTTGTTACTGACTACTTTCTGAATGAGGACGACTTCGGAAAGATCCACTTCGAAGGGGACCATAAGGTCCACGTAGTCAAAGTCTTCAAGCACAAATTGGAGATCGACAAGCACTTCAATCTTGACTTCAATACAGCGTTCGCGACAGGCCCCGCGCGCCCGCACGGCATTGAGTCTAAGTAAGCTTCACCCTCTATTCTATTGCGGATTAGGTGCTGGACGACGCGCAATCCAGAAATTGACCGAGATTTGGGAACATCCGCGAGTAACGCTAGGACTCTATCTGGAGTGACGCGGCGCAGAAATGGTGGGGCGTGCCGGAAACTTGATCGCCGGGTCACTTTAGATAGAGACGTTTGAAGGGAGCCGCTCGCGTTTTTAGGCAGACGCGGGTCATTATTGGAATTTGAATCGATATTCCACTGGAAGTAATGAACTACAAGGCTCTACTGTGAGCATTCCAAATATGGCGTATCTTCCAAAGGTTACTCCTTCTGCTATCGTGAGCGCAAACGGGGTCGAAGCGAAAAACCTGAAGCAACACGCACGCGTAGCGTCTGCCGTGCGAACGGCTTCGTTCAAACGCCGTAGTGTTTACCAACCGCCCAAAAGCCCCTAGCTTGACCCCACCCTCCCACGCCGAGTATCCTAGACATAGATATCCAGATATCCAGGATCATTCTTGCTCTCACAAACAACCGAATACGCTCTCCGCGCGATCGTCTGGCTGGCCTGCAACTTCGATCAGCCCCAAACTACACCGCAAATCGCTAAGGCAACACACGTCCCGGCAGGCTATCTGTCCAAAGTGCTGCAGTCCCTCGGCCGCAGCGGTTTGGTGCAGGCGCAGCGCGGCAAGCACGGCGGTTTTGTTCTCACCAACCCCGCGGACCGGATCACGGTTTTGCAAGTGGTCAATGCCGTGGACCCGCTCCGGCGCATTCGGGAATGTCCATTGGGACTGAAATCTCACGGCACGTTTTTATGTCCACTGCACAAGCGCCTGGATGAGGCCACCCAGATGGTTGAGAAGGCATTTGACCAGACCACGATTGCCGAATTGCTGAGCACGCCATCGCACAGCAAGCCGCTTTGCG
>JBBRRL010000402.1:0-3228 GCA_038200775.1 Nitrospirales bacterium | reverse complement strand
GCAGCGGCACAATCTCCTACCGTCCAAAACCACATTCGTTGGGCGCCGCATACTGGCGCGACACCGTTGATATTGCCCGCGCGGCGGGTGGTCCGAGGCATACAGAACATGGCTGCCGCCGCGAAGCGGGGTGTGGACGTCTGCCTGCTTTTCGATGTGTCGGGGAGCATGGGGGAGTCTAATAAAATCGTTGAAGCTACACGCGGAGTCGACGCTTTTCTTCAACTCTTGCAGGGAGTTAGTTCGCGGGTCTGCTTGATCACTTTTCAGAGCAAGGCCAACATTGTTTCACCCCTGGGCACAAACATTCGATCACGATTCCCTGCGGGGTCGCTCCAAGCGGGTGGTCAAACCGCCCTTCTTGATGCAGTAGATCTCGGCATAAGAACGCTTGAAAGCGGCGGATTGCAGAATCACATCTGGGCAATCGTTGGATTTACGGATGGGGTTGAAAACGCGTCATCGGCTCGTGAGGTCGACATCATTCAAAGGCTGATATCTTCTGGGCGCATCCGATTTTACGGAATTGCGTACGGGTCTGATGCAGACCTTACTACCCTTTCCGCAATGGCTTCAGCCGCGGAGGGTTTCGTCGTTCGGGGTGACCCCGGCCAGATGCAGGTGATTTATGAACGACTCTCTACATATGTGTAAGGGCGGATAGGAGCGACGACGTGCCCGAAGACATGGGGAGCTTTTACGCGGAAGACCGCCGTGAATGGGAACCTTCCCACAGCTACGAGTGGTTACAGTCAGATCCGCTTTCGCAAGCGCTTGCGCGGGTTGAGATCGGGACGAAGGCTGCAGAGGGAGAAGCCTTAGCATTTCACTACGCTTGGATGCGATCACCGGCACGCATGCGTGCACAGGTCTTTAGAGAAAGGGAAATCGCAGCAACTTTGGCACAGGTTATGCCCGAGTGGCGGTCCTCTATTCCAGGGTTCTATTCGGTAGGGGTTGGTTTGAGGAATGTTCCCGATCCGCGACTTGTCGCTGTGTTGACCTTGGAGCACCCGTTGAGTACAGGAGAGTGGTTTGACATTCGGCAACGCTGGGCCCAAAGTGCCCGCATTCGCTCAAGAGTTCCTGAATTTGATCGTAACCGCGACGAATCCGTCCCGATCGTTTCGGATCTTCGCCCGGCGCCAACGCTGCTTGGGCAGGTGCAAAGTGGAGCATTCCTGCTAGGCAATCCGGATCCTCCTCCATCTGGCGCCCCTCTTGTCCAAAGCGGTGATCGGATCGGGTCGGAATCGCCGATTGGTATTCGCGAGTTTGGAACGCTCACGTGCATCGTAAGCGAGGCGGGTTCAGTTGAGCCTCTAGTCTTAGGCTCCGGTCATGTTTTTCGTCAGGCTAATTTTCATCTTCTGAGTGGCAGCGGTGCGATCCTTCGAGTCGGCAAGGTGAAGAGAATTGTCCGATCTGATGCTGCTGTCGCGAACTTAGATTCCCCCTACCTTTGCGATTACCGGCTGAAAGCGTTAAACGTGGTGCCTGCCGCACCAATCCTGCCAACAGCGGATCTGCCGGTGCAGCTGTATGGCTCCAAGTCGGGCTATCAGACAGGTTACTTATCGAAGGTGAATCAAATCCCTGCTAATGCAACCAGCATAGGAATGTTTCCGCTTTTCACGGCCGACATCAAGTGCGCACATGAGGATTCGGGCGCTCTGCTGATTACGGGTCGGGGAATAACTCCGCCCGTTCCGACTTGGCAAGCAAAGCAGATGAATCCGGCATACCTCGACAACATAACATGTGCCATGCTCGGAATGCTGAATGCCGGGCCACCTGCCGGGGCGGACCCGATGCTCCGCCCGGAGGCGTACTTTACACCCATTCTTCAGGTATTCGGCGACCTAGCTGTCGAAGCATGGGTGCGGTAATGATGTACTAATGATAAACCGCGATTAGCGGGTGTTTTGTAGGCGAACTGGTAATTTGGCAAGTCGAAGGAGGTGAAGAGCATGGCTGAAGAAACGACGAAGACTGGAGGATCATCCAGTAGTACTGTATTCGTACTTATTGATGAGCCTGGTGACGTGGAGAAGTTCGGTGGACCAAAGGAGATAGACGCGGATAAACTCGGCGAGCAACTAAGAAAATTCAGCGACGCAATTGGACGCGCGCTTCAGCAGTGCAAGCGTTTGGCGGGGGATTTTGAGCTAAACGAGATTTCGCTTGAGGCCAAACTCACGGCAGAATTCGGCTTCGTTCTTGTATCGAAGGCGGGCGTGGAAGGCGCGGTCACATTAAAGTTCTCTCGAATTCCCCGGTTACAACCAAGTACGACTGCGAAGGCGGAGGGATAAGTGTGAAGTCACCGTTCCGGTTCTCTTTCGGCCGGTACTCCGCTGCCCGCGCCCTGCGCTTAGAAGGTCCCATGAGGACCGCCCGCCGCTACGATAAACGCTAATATTGGAGCGTTGAAATGCTTGGCCGCGAGTTCAGGAGGGGGTGGTGCGTACTCTGGCCCTTCCAAAGGTACCGGGTCAATGAAGTCCAGACCCTTCGAGTGCAGAGCCAGGCGCCACTCCTTCGTTACCCATTCGGACGCTCTGGCATGACGGCACCAGAACAAGTAAAAGACGTCAACCTGTGAGACCCGCTTCATGAGTTCGACTTCCCAGTACTGCGAAGAACGCAAATCGACAACATCGAGGAAGACTTTGAGACCTTTGTAGGCCGCCTCCATGCCCTGCACCCGGCTGAGCACCTCCACACGATCTTGACTTGCATAGGAGGCGAAGGCGCTGCGATATCGGTTTGTTCGAGAAGGCACTTCAGTTGTCTCCGCAGGGATCCTTCCGACTCTTAAGACCAATGAGACTTTCGCAATCTGGCAGCCATTGAGTCTTACCGAGGCATAACCGATGTAGGTACTTTCAATGGGATCTGCAGGTGCCACTACAATAAAGGTCGTCGTGCCAACGTCTCCAGTCCACGTGATCCACTTATGGTTGTCAACACACTGTAGGCCGTCAACTTTGAGTCGTACACTTAGTCGGGCGCCGCGGTGTAGAGGAACCGGGCCCTCCGACGTGACCGTCAGGCCCGTATCCTCGGCTCGGTGAGCCGCTCTGGAGTGTGCCAGTACGATTGGTTTCTGATTCTCAACATGTATCCAAAATCGAACCTCGCAAGCTCTTGCCGGAAGCAGCACGCCAGGAGCTGTGATTGTGAAATGCACGTTGTCGGCCGATAGGCCGGGGGGCGTATCAGTGC
>JBBRRL010000401.1:0-3234 GCA_038200775.1 Nitrospirales bacterium | reverse complement strand
CACCCATGTCGACCCTCTCAAGCATCATTTATTTTTCGAGCGCTTCTTGAACCCGGGACGCCAGGCCCCCCCCGATATCGACATCGATTTTCCCTGGGATGAACGCGATCACGTCCTGGATGGGATCTTTGACCGGTATGGCGCACAGCGGGCCGCCATGGTGGCCAATCAAAACAGCCTAGGGTTCCGCGCAGCCGTTCGTGAGGTGGCAAAAGTCTATGGCATCGCGCCTGCCGAGATTGCGCAGGTGGCGCCGCGCATCATGCGTCAGATGGATGTCCTGGAGCTCGCCGAAAGCCAAGTGGCGCAAGCCTGGGCCGAGTCTCTCTGCAACGAGATGAGCCTAAACTCCCCCTGGCCGGAGATTCTCGATCTCGCGGTGCAGGCGCAGGGACACTTCCGGCACCTCTCGCTTCACGCCGGCGGGGTTGTCATCGTCCCGGACGAGATCCGCCGGTACGTGCCCGTGGAAGTCTCGGCCAAGGGATTGCCGGTGATCCAGTGGGAAAAGGATCAGACGGAAGACGCCGGGCTCGTCAAGATCGATATCCTGGGCAACCGCTCGCTGGCTGTCATTCGCGACGCCCTGGCCGCCATCGCCCGCAATACCGGGCGGCAGATCGACTACCGTACCTGGGATCCGATTCCCGATGAACCCACGCAAGAGCTGATCCGCCGCGGAGATACCATGGGATGCTTCTATATCGAGTCACCGGCAACACGTTTGTTGCTGAGAAAACTTTGGACCGACATGCCGCCAGAGTGTCGGGAGTCCGCTGATGTCTTCGAGTATTTGGTCATTGTGTCGTCCCTCGTCAGACCCGCGGCAATTTCATTTGTGCATGAGTTCATCAGGCGGGCGCACGGTGCGTCGTTCGATCCGCTGCATCCCGTTTTAAAAGAAGTACTCAGCGAAACATACGGGATTATGGTGTATCAGGAAGATGTCACGAAAGTCGCCATGGCTCTCGCCGATTTTACGGTCGAAGACGCCGATGAACTCCGAAAGGTCATCAGTAAAAAGCACAAAGAAAAGCAGCTTCGCGATTATTGCCAGCAGTTTTATGACGGCGCCGGGAAGCGCGCCTCACGGGCGGTGATCGATGCGATTTGGGCAATGATCATGAGCTTTGCGGGATACAGCTTCTGCAAGCCCCATTCCGCCAGCTACGCCCAGGTCTCTTTCAAGTCCGCCTACCTGCGTGCTCACTATCCCGCCGAGTTCATGGCGGCCGTCATCAGCAACGAGGGCGGCTATTACTCGGCCTTCGCCTACCTGTCGGAAGCGCGCCGCATGGGCCTCACGATCCTGCCTCCGGATGTCAACAGCAGCGACTGGGCGTATATAGGAAGCGGCCGAGCTATCCGCGTGGGATTGATGCAGGTCAAGACGCTCACGCGAGCGCTTAGCGACCGGCTCATGATAGAACGCTCGCGTGGCGGGCCTTTTCGGTCATTTCATGATTTCTTAAAACGGGTGCGGCCAGAACCAGCGCAGGCCAGGACATTGATACAGGCCGGGTGCTGCGACTCGATCGCCGGAGAGCTGACACGCCCGGCGTTGCTGTGGCGGCTTCATGGGTCTGGCAATGCATCGCCTCTGCTCGGCGTGGTCGGGCATGGAGCTTTCCCCGTTCCCGAGGAATATTCCGCACACCAGATCCTCCAGCATGAGATCGAGTTACTCGGGTTTCCGCTCAGTCTGCATCCCCTGGAGCTCTATCGCTCTGTTCTTCAGAAGATTCAGTACGTGCCGGCTATTGAGATGGCCAACCACGTGGGGCGAGCGGTCACCATGATCGGATGGCTGATCACCGAGAAAATGGCCCAGACCCGGGAAAGAGATCCAATGGAATTCATTACCCTCGAAGATACGACGGCTCTCTACGATGCGACGTTGTTTCCGGCAGTGTATCGCCGGATCTACCATCTTCTGAGCCCGCACCACCCCTATCTCTTGCGCGGTCACGTTGAAGAGGACTTCAGCGTGGCCACTTTAACCGTTGACGACTTGCGACCTCTCAATGACAGCTCCGCCGCTCCCCTCCCAAAAGAGCACTGCTTTACGGCCGAGGCCATGCTAAGTTTTGACTATGGGGAAGCCTGACAATGCCAGATCCGCTGCAGACTTTCTGCCATCGTCGCTGACACTCCCGACCTTGAAAGAAGCGGCGGCCGATTGGAAGGGCTGCGACATTTATAAGCGCGCGACTCAGACCGTCTTTGGTGAAGGTCGGAGGAAGACTTCCGTTGCCTTAATGGGAGAACAACCCGGGGACCAGGAAGATAAGATGGGACGGCCGTTTGTCGGCCCGGCAGGAGGCGTACTGAAAAAGCCTCTCGAGGAAGCCGGCATTGCCCTGACCACGGTCTATGTGACAAATGCGGTAAAGCATTTCAAATGGGAGCCTCAGGGCAATCGTCCAAAACATAAAAACCCCTCGCCAGTGAGATCGCCGCGTGCCGCCCCTGGCTCATCGCTGAATTGAAGGTGACTCAGCCCAAAATTGTCGTGTGCCTGGGGCTCACGGCGAGTCAGTCCGTCCTGCGGCGCCCAATCGTCTCGCTGACGAGCGCGGGAAATTTATCATGAGCGGACTCGATCATGAGGTGTTTATCACCATCCATCCCTCCGCCGTCCTCCGGCATCCCGACAGAGAACAGCAAAAGCTTGAATATGCGCGCTTGGTGTGCGACCTGGCTTTGGTTCGGGCAAAGCTTTCAGAAGAACTTCCCGCTTAAATAAGTTCTTAGTCTGTATTCCCAGAGTGGACAATTCCTCCACAATCTCATGGTTTTTGTACATTGTGAAGCCGACGGGCAGATGTTAAGAACGGCAGAGAGTATAAAGGAGGCAAACGAATGGTTCCAGGACTCATTTTATGGTTGCTTGGCCTGCCCCTGGGTATCGTCGTGTTGTTGTGGCTGTTCGGGGTGATAGGCCACTGATAGGCAAAACAGGCGACTGCCTAGGGAAGCGCATGGCTAGGCTCCCTGGCAGCGTCGGTTTCCTGTCCTTTTAGCCTTCAATAGTGTCCGTAATTGTCAGGTTTCGGTGATAGGTGTGTCACCGTTCATTGACGGTCCTCTGGCCTCTAAGTTGCTTTCTTCTCCTCTTCGACAACAGAAGATCTCCTCCCGATAAAGGCAAACTCCGAGTGATCGGAGGACGCAAAGCCGTGGGTCTCCCGTGAGACTGCCAGGCTGCCGAAAGGGGAAGCGGGCGGTGAGATT
>JBBRRL010000400.1:0-3251 GCA_038200775.1 Nitrospirales bacterium | reverse complement strand
GTTTCCCGCGTCGATGAAACCACAGTACCCTCAATCGTATCCGCACCTTGGCTTGGGGCTGACGGTGTGGCCTCCTGGGACATCGCCGACATGGGCGATAGTGCGCACGCTATCAACAAACAGCACACAATCGACGTTAAAACGTTTCTTATTGCCATCGGCTTCTCTCCTGTATAACCGCTCAAAGTTGCTCAATGTCGTCGGCAGATCAAGATACAACCTAAGGTGTGCGTTGGCTGCAATCTTTGGATGCGGCGCAGCCGCCGACGCATTGAGACCAGAGTTGGAAATTGTAGGCTGGCCTATGCTAAACCCGAAAGCCTTCCGTTGTTTCGGTCGGACAGCCTGGCAGGAATTGCGCATCCCGCCCTTGCCCGTAGTGCGCCCTGCTTGCGAGAACAAGGAGACCCAGCGAAACCCAGGCATGGGCCGAGAGGGAAGGCCAGGTGGCGCCACCGGAGCGCCATGATCGGATAGAATAGAGGGCAGGTTCTTCATTCCGCCTTTATTGATCCCAAAACTCCGCCACGCCTACGAAGGAAGACCCATGAAATCCTCTCGCCGACCGAGTTCTCAAAAGAACCAAAGCGCGATGTCGGAGCCGGGGACCGGTGATTTTCCAGTCGTAGCAATCGGAGCATCCGCCGGCGGATTAGAGGCATTTACTCAGCTAATCCAGGCTCTCCCGGACGACACCGGCATGGCCTTCGTGTTCGTACAGCACCTAGATCCGACCCATCACAGTATGCTGGCTGAGTTGCTTTCCAAAGGTGCCAGTATTCCGGTCATTGAGGCGAATAACGCGGCGGAGCTTGAGCCAAATCACGTGTACGTAATTCCCCCGAACGTCGCCATGGGAATTCTGCAGGGCCGTCTCCAGCTCACACCGCGAAAAAAAGACAGTGGCCTGCACTTGCCGATTGATTTCTTTATGCGCTCACTCGCCGAAGACCAAAAAGGCAAGGCTATCGGCGTAGTCCTCTCTGGAACCGGTTCCGACGGTACGTTGGGACTGGCAGCAATTAAGGGGGAAGGCGGTATCACCTTTGCTCAAACCGCAGAGTCGGCTAAATACGACGGCATGCCGCGCAGTGCCATCGCCTCGGGGTGCGTGGATTTTGTGCTGACAGCGGAAGAAATTGCCCAGGAATTGGTCAGAATCGGGCGCCACCCGTATTTGGGTCGTGCCACGGTACCATCCGTCGAGACGCTACCTGAGAATGACGGAGGTTATGAGAAGGTCTTCAGCCTACTGCGAAAAACGTCTGGCGTGGACTTCCGGCTATACAAGGCCGGCACAGTCTGGCGGCGCACCATGCGCCGGATGGCAGTCCACAAGATCGATAGCGTACTCGATTACGTAAAGCACCTGAACGCGAACGCAGAAGAAGTGGAGCAGTTGTATCAAGACCTGCTCATTCCCGTGACAAGTTTTTTTCGCGACCCCCAGGCCTTTGAGGCTCTCAAAAGCAGTGTGTTCCCCGCAATCTTGAAAGATAAATCAACAAAGGGGAGTATCCGAATCTGGGCGCCGGGCTGCTCGACGGGCGAGGAGACCTACTCTCTGGCAATGGCTTTGCTGGAATTTCTGGGCGCACGAGCGCCCAGCCTCCGCATCCAGCTCTTCGGCACCGATGCCAATGAGCGCGGAATTGACAAGGCGCGAAGTGGAGTTTACCTGGAGCAAATCGCTCAAGATGTCTCGCCGGAGCGTTTGCGGCGCTTCTTCGTAAAGTTCCAGGACGGTTTCAGGGTGAGCAAGGCCGTGCGAGATCTGTGCGTATTCGCCCGGCAAAACATAATTCAAGATCCTCCGTTTTCCCAAATGAACTTGGTCGCATGCCGCAACCTGCTGATCTATTTTGCACCAGCTTTGCAAAAGAAAATCATGCCTACCCTGCATTACGCCCTCAAACCGGCAGGGTTTCTCATGCTGGGAAGTTCTGAGAATGTAACCGCATTCCCTAACTTGTTCGCCACGGTGGACAAAAAGCACAAAATTTTTGCCAAGAAACACGCAGCTACCAGACTTCATTACGACTTCCCGACTATCGCTTCCCCCTGAGAAGGAAGAATTGCCCACGATCCAAGGCAACAGCCTCAACGTGCAGTTCTCACAAGCAGTCGTAGCGTGCAACAAGAAGCTGATCGCATTGTCTTAGAGCACCACGCACCGGCCGGGTTGGTGATTAACCGTGAAATGGAGATTGTCCATTTCCGCGGGCGCACGAGCCCCTACCTCGAACCGGCTCCGGGAAAAGCGAGCTTAAACCTGTTGAAAATGGCCCGAGGCGGGTTGGCGGAAGAACTCCGCAACGCCATCAATCAGGCTGCGAAGAAAGGGTCTGCGCGGCGCAAGGCTGTGGCTTTCCAGCACAACGGACGCAGTAAGTCCGTGAACCTCTCCGTAGAACAGTTGAACGTGAGTTCGGCGCCGGAAGATATCCACTACGTGGTCCTCTTCGAGGAGATCCCGCCGCATTCAGTGGCTGGGAAAACCAAGGTGCTGACCTCCAAGTCTGCGGTTCGGACTGCGGGCAGAGACCCGAGATTTCTCGATCTGCAGCACAGGGCCGCCAGCACTGAGGAGCATTTGCGATCGGTTATCGAATCGAAAGAGGCGCTAGAGGAAGAATTCCAATCGGCAAACGAAGAAATCCTATCAGCGAATGAGGAATTGCAAAGCTCGAACGAGGAACTGGAAACCTCCAAAGAGGAACTTCAGTCCACGAATGAAGAGCTGACCACGGTAAACGACGAGCTTCGCAATCGAAATCTTGAGCTCGGTCAGTTGAACAATGATCTGAGCAATCTTCTCAGCAGCACTACTTTGCCCGTGGTCATGGTGGACCGCGGTCTGCGAATCCGGCGAGCCACCGCCGCCTCAGCCAACGTGCTCAACATTCTTCCTTCAGACATTGGCAGGTCGATCACTGATATTAGATCAGATCTCAACCTACACCACTTGGAGGAGCTGATAGCGGGAGTCATCGAGACCCTTGCAACGAACGAACTGGAAGTGCAAGACAAGAAGGATTGTTGGTATTCCCTGCAAATTCATCCTTACCGGACCGTAGAGGACAAGATTGACGGCGCCGTGCTGGTGTTGGCTGACATTAACCCGACAAAGACTGCGAGTGAGCGTTTCAAAAGAGCCAAGGAGTTCTCCGAGGCCATTATTGATACCGTCCCGGAGCCTCTTTTGGCCCTCGATTTAGACTTGAGAGTGGTCTACGCTAATCGAGCCTTCT
>JBBRRL010000399.1:0-3252 GCA_038200775.1 Nitrospirales bacterium | reverse complement strand
GCCCTGCTGCTGCTCTCATTTGGACTCTGGGCGCAAGACCCAGGCGATCGGGATCGCCAATCTTCCACTGCAGGGGAAGCGTCGGGGCCCGCCCATGCGCCGGTGAAAGACGCTCAGCAGCGGCCGATCACCGCCGGCGGATTTGTGGATGGCGCTCCAGTGGTGTTCAGCGATATTTCGAAAAAATCAGGTCTGGAGAAGTTTCACCAGCGTTCTGGCACTGCCACGAAGACAACGATTCTTGAGGCTCCAGGCTCGGGCGTGGCTCTCATTGATTTTGATAGTGACGGATGGCTCGATATCTACTTTTTGAATGGTTCCACGGTGGCCATCTTGAAAGGCAAAGAGCAGCCATCCCGGGCCATGCTGTTTCACAACAATCGGGATGGCACTTTTTCCGACGTCACCGACCAGGCTGGCGTTGCCAACGAGCGCTGGGGCTTCGGCGTGGCCGTGGCGGATTACGACAACGACGGTTGGCCGGACATTTACGTCGCCAACTACGGCAAGAATCGTCTCTACCATAATAACCACGATGGGACCTTCACCGATGTCGCTGAGAAGGCCGGGGTCGCGCTTGGGGGCTGGTCTACCGGCCCCACCTGGGGGGACTACGATCACGACGGCTTACTGGATCTGTTCGTTCCGGGATATGTGAAATTCGATGTGGATCGTCCGCCACATGTAGGCGCTCCCTGCCAGTTCCGAGGACTGGATGTATTCTGCGGCCCGCAAGGACTTCCCGGTGAGAACGATCATCTATTCCATAACAATGGCGACGGCGTCTTCACGGATGTAAGCCTAAAAGCCGGGGTCTCCGATCCTACGGGATACTACGGTCTCGCATCGGTCTTTGTGGATATCGATGATGACGGTTGGCTGGATCTGGCGGTCGCTAACGATTCAGTTCCCAACTATCTGTATCGCAACCGTCACGACGACAGCTTCGAAGAAATTGGCCTGGCCTCAGGATTCGCGTTGAGTGACGACGGACATCCCCAGGCGTCGATGGGAATTGGCGTCGGCGACTATAACCGCGACGGAAAAGTCGACCTCTTCTTAACATCGTTTTCCGACGACTACAACCCGCTCTATCGAAATGATGGTGGCGGCAATTTCTCCGAAGTAGCTTACCGGGCTGGCTTGGGGCACGCTACGATTCCGTTTCTCGCATGGGGTACCGGGTTCCTTGATTTTGACAACGACGGATTGCTCGATATTTTCGTGGCCAACGGGCACGTTTATCCGGGAGTAGATCAGCAAGATTGGGGCACTACCTGGTCACAACGGCCGCAACTTTTCCGCAATCTCGATGGCGCCAAGTTCCAGGAGGTTCCGCCAGCAACCGGCAGCGGCCTTGCCGATGTAATTGCGTCGCGTGGAGCCGCTTTTGGCGACCTGTTCAATGACGGACATCTGAACGTTGTAATCAACAATATCGACGGCACTCCCACCCTGCTTCAAAATGTGATTAAGAATGACAATCACTGGATCACGTTCAAACTGGTGGGTGGTCCAAAGAGCCCGCGAGATGCGATCGGGACCAGGGTTTTCGTTACCGCAGGCGGAATCCGCCAGCGAGCCGATGTATTCAGCGGCGGAAGCTACGGTTCGAGTTCTGATCTACGAGTTCACTTCGGACTCGGTCCCGCCATACAGATTGAGAAAGTTGAAATTTACTGGCCCAGTGGACTGAAGCAAGAAGTCTCCATTCCCGGCATCGATCGCATTGTCCAGATTGTAGAAGGCAAATCCGTCGTCGCGAAGTAGGCGATATGAAGTCATTGTTCAGTCTATTGAACGGCGTTGACACTATCTTGAAACCCTTTTAAAACCAGTTGCAGCTATGACGCCACGTATCCCTGCTTCTCTGCTGGGTAACGGCCAACAAATATCCCGCTCTTCGATAGCGGACCGGGAACTCAATCGACGTGGCTTTCTGGTGGGCTTGGCCGGGGCATGTGGCGTCTTAGCGTTGTCTGGGAGCACAGCTTGCAATCGTCCCTCCTTTCAGCGCCGCGTAGGAGTCTCGATCCCTTATGAAGCGGAAATCCTGAACGAGTTCTACAGTGACATGAAAACTGAGGCGGAGCATTTAAAGACCGAACTTCGTCTGGTGCTGGTCGATGCCCAGGGAGATTTTCTAAAGCAAACCATCGATATCGAGCTGTTTATTGCTCAAGGCTTCGGCGGAGTATTCATGTTTGTGCTGCCCGAGGGCATGGACCGGATCGTGGCGCGCGCACGGGCCAAGGGGGTTTGCATTTTCAACCACAGCGCGACGCCGATTACCGGCTGCACACAGAATATTATGCTCGATCATCACGTTGCCGGATACCAAGTGGGCAGTTTCGCGGCGCAGTGGATTAACGAAAGACTCGGCGGCAAGGCCGAAGTAGGCTTACTCGCGAACCTGACGGACCCGCAGTTGATCGTCCGCAGCCAGGGGCTGAAGGATGGTCTTCAGCAGAATTGTCCTGGCGCAATCCTGGTAAAGGAAGTCGAAGCCAATACAGTGGACACCGGGGCGGCGGCTGCCGCAAATCTTTTGCAAGCTCATCCCAATATCGCTGTTCTGCTGGCGTTCAGCGATGACCCCGGCGTCGGCGCCTACACCGCCGCCATGGAAGCCGGACGGAAGGATCGCAACCGCTTTTTTGTGGGTAGCGCCGACGGCACCAGGCTGGGCATGGAGAAAGTCGCTGAAGGCGGCGTGTATCAGTGCTGTGCGTTCTTTTTCTTCTCCTTCAGCGCCACCCAAGCCATTCGCGACCTGGATCGATGCCTCCGCGGAGAGCGGGTGGCGCCCACTCGTATCATGGGCAGCAAGCTGGTCACCAAAGCCAATGTCGAAGAATTTGACCGGATCTCGCACAACCCACGAGCGCCGGAGTGGTCCCATTTTTACACGGACCCTGCGGTAATGCGGTTCAGCGACGTACCGCTCACAACGCCGGAGTAAGCAAATCTGAACGTGATCAGTCCAGCTCCAACCCGTTTCGATGGTCCGCCGGTGGTTCGCGCAATTGGAATTACCAGGTACTTCGGCGGGGTGAGAGCTCTCGAAAATGTTTCATTGGACTTGATGCCAGGGGAAATTGTTGCCCTGGTTGGCGACAACGGCGCTGGCAAAAGCACGCTGGTAAAAATTCTCAGTGGAATCTCCCAACCTGATGAGGGCAGTATCTGGCTTGGCGATACCCAGGTCCGGCACCTTGATGGCCGGGATTCCGGCGTCGAGCTTGCCGGCGG
>JBBRRL010000398.1:0-3261 GCA_038200775.1 Nitrospirales bacterium | reverse complement strand
GTCATACTTGAAGATCCGCCCCTCGCGGCGTTTAAGATCGTAGCCGCCGAAGAGCGGTACGACGGCGAGGCCCTGAAAAGCCATTGGAAGGTTGCCACGCACCATCTGGGCCAGCTTGTTGGCCTTACCTTCGCACGAGAGATTATCTCCCTCGAGTTTCTCGTAATGCTCAAGTTCGATTTGAAACAGGCGAGCAAGTTCCAAGGCCGGGCCCGCTGCCCCCGCGATCGCGATCGCAGAGTGCTGGTCGGTCCGAAAGACTTTGTCTATGCGGCGAGATGCGACCTGAAATCCTTCGGTCGCCTGGCGGTCGCCCCCCATGAGGACTCCACCCTGATATCGAAGGGCAAGAATGGTAGTCCCGTGAGGGACAGGCGGCAGCCGGGCCGTCACGGGCGAGGCCGGCACCTCAGGGGATGACAGCCCATGCAGTCCCGCTCCGCGGGAATCGTGGCTATTGCTTAAGATAAAAGCGTGGAAGCTGGAACCTGCTTCGTCATCCCTCGGCAGCGGCACAGCGCGTCAGGCCTTTAGTTTGCTTAAAAGCGAATCGACGGTATCGGAGTCGTCCAACAGCCCCTTCGTCAGCGCCTCGGTCCCGCGTAAAGGCTCCATGAGAGGGACTTTCTTTATCGCCGCGTTGCCGACGTCGAATAGCACCGATGTCCAACTCGCCGCATAGACCTCCTGCGGCCATTTCTTCACACAAGCAGCCCGGAAGTAGGCCCGCGTCTCCGTAGGTGCATTGCCCTCGGCGCGGAGCACCTCTGCATCCGTGACAATTCGATCCACGTGGTTCCCACGCTCAAGGGTGTGGTACAAGCCTTTTTCCGGACGCACATCGTGGTATTGCAGGTCGAGCATGGCCGCACGTGGATCATTCCACCCGCATCCCTTGCGCTCGATGTAGGATTCAATCAGGGATCGTTTCGCGGCCCAGTCCAACTCCCGGACGAGCTCGCGTGGATCCCGCTCGAGTTTATCAAGCGTCTCTTCCCACCGGATCATGACTTCCTTGATGGGAACGGTCAGCTCATGGCACGCGTAGAAATCCTGCGCAGCCTTCAGATAGGCCCGCTGAATGGCTACCGCGGTCATGGTTTTTCCGCCGGTCAGGCGGATGTCCATCTTGACCTCCAGATCCCTCGACACTTGCTTGATGGCTTGTACCGGAGAGTCTAGATCGATCTGTGGAATCTGCCAATCGGCTTCGACCATGTCGAGAAGAATCGCCAGCGTCCCGACCTTGAGGTAGGTGGAGCATTCTGCCATGTTCGCATCGCCCGCGATGACATGCAGGCGACGATATTTGACAGGATCGGCATGCGGCTCATCACGAGTATTGACGATCGGGCGCTTCACCATGGTGTTCAGATCCACCAAGGTCTCGAAGAAGTCGGCTCTCTGTGACATTTGATATTCGCAGGACGCGCTTTGGTTCTCGGCTCCAATCTTGCCCGCCCCCGCATAGATCTGGCGGGTGACCAAGAACGGCACTAACGCCCGGACCAGTCGGTCGAAGGGAACCGTACGGCTCACCAGGTAGTTCTCGTGGTAACCATAGCTATTGCCTTTGCCGTCTGTATTGTTTTTATAGACTAAAAACTTTCCGTGTCCGCGCACCAATTCAACGGCGTGGAGGGCCGAGGCAATGATACGCTCTCCCGCCTTCTCATACGCGACAACGTCGCGTGCCGTGATGCATTCGGGGGTCGAGTATTCAGGATGCGCGCCGTCGACATACAACCGGCCACCGTTCGCCAACACTTTGTTGAGCAAGCGATTATAATCGGGACCGGGCCGTTCGCGTTCTCCTTCTACCTCAAAACCCCGGATATCGAGCAATGGATTCTCGTTCTCATAGTCCCAGAGGCACTTCGGCGAGGGAAAATGGGGATAGTGATTGATCAGGAACAGGGAGTTTGACACAGGATCAGCGGCGTCCGCGTCGCGGCTGGCGATACCAAACTCAGTTTCCGTCCCCACGACTCGCTTGATCATCACGCTACCGTTCAGATGGATACAATTTAGAGATACTGGCCGGTCATGACGGTTTCGATCCGCCGAGACTCATTGGAGCCAATCGTGATGGTTCTGACATGGACGATCTTATCCGCCTTCTTACCGGCGATCTTAGCCCAATCATCGGGATTGGTGGTGTTGGGCAAATCCTCGTGTTCCTTGAACTCATCCCGCACAGCCTTCAAAAGATCCTCGGCCTTGATACCCCGAGTGCCGGTTGCCAGCAAGCGCTTGATGGCGTATTTTTTTGCGCGCGACACGATCCCTTCGATCAACGCACCGCTGGAGAAGTCTTTCAGGTAAAATGTCTCTTTGTCGCCGTTACCGTAGGTCACCTCGAGGTACTGGTTCTCTTCACTTAACGCGTACATCGATTCCACCGTCGCCGAGATCAGGCGCTCAACGGCTTTGATCGCATCATTTCCGTCCTGTTCCAGCTCTTCGGTGTGCCAAGGGAGATCAGGCGTCAGGTACTTCGAAAAGATATCTCTCGCCGCTGCTTTGTCCGGGCGGTCAATCTTGATCTTCACATCCAAGCGGCCCGGCCGAAGCACGGCCGGATCAATAAGATCCTGCCGGTTACTGGCGCCGATCACAATCACGTTTCGCAGACGCTCGACTCCGTCGATCTCCGATAGGAACTGAGGCACGATGGTGGATTCCACATCGGAGGAGATGCCGCTCCCGCGAGTGCGAAACAGAGCGTCCATCTCATCGAAAAAGACAATGACAGGATACCCGTCGTCCGCCTTCTCTTTGGCTTTCTTAAAGACTTCCCGGATCTGGCGCTCGGATTCGCCGACATACTTATTGAGAAGTTCCGGCCCCTTGACGTGTAAAAAAAAGCTTCGGACTTCTTTGGACGTCAGATGCGCAAGTTTTTGCGCGATGGAGTTCGCAACGGCTTTCGCGATCAAGGTCTTGCCACAGCCAGGGGGCCCATACAATAGGACTCCTTTCGGCGCCCGCAATTTGTGCTCCTTGAAGAGTTCAGGATGCAGGACCGGCAGCTCCACGGCATCCTGGATCTGCTCAATCTGATCATGAAGACCGCCAATATCCGTGTATTTGATATCCGGTACTTCTTCCAGAACCAACTCTTCGCACTCTGATTTGGGAAGCCGTTCCAGCAAATACCCGGAGCGCGTATCGTATAAGAGGTGATCCCCGACACTGAGTCGCTGCACCAGCAGGGGGTCTGCAAACTCGGCGACCCGCTCTTCATCAGAACGGAGGGTC
>JBBRRL010000397.1:0-3270 GCA_038200775.1 Nitrospirales bacterium | reverse complement strand
TTCTTTCATCTGGCGGACCTTGGTTTCTAAATCGTGCTGATCTGTCCGCGGCCGGAGCTTCACTTCCTTAACGTGCGTGCTTTTCTGATGCGCCTTGGCGGTATGGGTTTTCTTATTCAGTTCATACTTATACTTGCCGAAATCCATGATCTTGCAGACCGGCGGCTGCGCGGTCGGCGCCACTTCCACAAGATCGTACCCCATGTCCTCCGCTTTTTTTAAGGCGTCTGCCGTGGTCAGGATCCCAAGTTGTTCACTCTCAGGCCCGATAACGCGAATCGGGCTGATCCTGATCTCTCTATTAACCCTCAGCTTTTGAACTGCGATTGGGCACCTCTCCTTTCAGCACGGGTTCACCGCCAATGGAGGGATGCAGATCCCGTTGCTGCACCTCTCGTGTCAGCAGCTCCATGAAGCTCTCGATGCTGAGGCTGCCGGCATTTATGCCGCCATGCCGTCGGATCGATACCTCACCCTTTTCTACTTCCCGGTCTCCCACGACCAGCATGTAGGGGATCTTCGCCCGCTCCGCCTCTCGAACCTTGAAACCCATTTTCTCGCTACGCAAGTCCGCTTCCACGCGAAACCCCGCAGCTCCTAAGCGTTTGGCCAGCGCATCGGCATAGTCCTTGTGCTTATCGGTGATCGAGATGACGAGTGCCTGGACCGGAGCGAGCCACGTTGGGAATGCTCCGGCATAGTGCTCCACGAGGATGCCGAAGAATCGTTCGATCGATCCCATCAAGGCGCGGTGGATCATAATCGGCTGGTGCGCGTGTCCATCCTCGCCTGTATACTCGAGCCCGAAACGTTCCGGATTATTGAAATCGACCTGCACCGTCGAACACTGCCACGATCGGCCGAGCACATCTTTGATCTTGATGTCGATCTTCGGCCCGTAGAAGACACCTTCACCTGGATCAATACTGTACGGGACTCCGCAGCTACCAAGGGCCGCCTCGAGTGCGCCGGTCGCCTGGGCCCAGGCTTCTTCCGACCCTACCGCTTTCGGCGGACGCGTCGAGACAAACACCTGATATTCGGTAAACCCGAAGGTCTTGAGCACGAAGAACGTGAAGTCCAGCACCTTCGCGACCTCGGCTTCAATCTGTTCGGGGCGGCAGAACAGATGCGCGTCGTCCTGCGTGAATCCGCGCACGCGCATCAAGCCGTGCAGCACCCCCGAGCGCTCGTAGCGATACACCGTACCGAGTTCGGCATACCGCCTCGGCAGATCCCGATAACTTCGTAATCGCGACTTATACATCATGATATGAAAGGGACAGTTCATCGGCTTGAGCTGATACTCGGTCGCCTCCACCTGCATCGGGGCAAACATGTTCTCGCGGTAGAATTCCGTATGGCCGCTGGTCTTCCAGAGATCCAGGCGGGCAACATGGGGCGAATAGACCAATTCATATCCATGTTTGATGTGCTGGTCGCGCCAGAAGTTTTCAATCTGCAAGCGGATGGTGGACCCTTTCGGCAACCATAAAATGAGACCCGGCCCCACCTCGTCGGTCATCGAGATTAATTCGAGTTCCTTGCCGAGCTTCCGGTGATCGCGTTTCTTGATCTCTTCGAACGTGTGCAGGTAGGCGTCCAGCGCCTTCTGGGTGGGAAACGACGTGCCGTAGATCCGCTGAAGCATCGGGTTGCGCTCATCGCCGCGCCAATACGCGCCGGCAGAGGTCAACAGCTTGATCGCATGGATATGCCCCGTGGACGGGACGTGCGGGCCTCTGCACAGATCGACAAGGCCTCCCTGATCGTAGGCTGAGATCATCTCATCGGCGAAGCCCTCGATCATTTCGCACTTGTAATCCTCGCCGCGTTCTTTGAAAAACTCCATAGCCTGTGACCGGCTCATCTCCATGCGCACAAATGGCCGGTCAGCACTGATGATCTCCTGAATTTTGGTTTCGATCTTCTGCAGGTCCTCGGGGGTAAAGGGCCGCTCGTACGCGAAATCGTAATAAAAGCCTTCTTCGATGGCAGGACCGATGGTGAGTTTGGCCGTGGGAAACAGCTCTTTGACGGCTTGCGCCATGATATGCGAGCTGCTGTGACGGTAGACCTCTTTCCCCGCCGGCATATCAAATGTGATCGGCATAACCGTAGCGCCCATCTCCAGTCGGTAGGCTAAATCCACCGGCTTCGCGTCCACAAGCGCCGCGATGACGTCGCCAGACCCGCCGCGATGAGCGAGAACTTCGCCAACAGTCGCTCCCTTGGAAGCCTGTTGGACGCTTCCATCAGGGAAAGTAACGGTAATCAAATCGGCCATTTTTTCAGACGCGACGGCCACAGCGGCTCCCTTTTCCCCCTACCCGAATCAAGACACACCCTTCCCTAGCAAAAGGGCCTCCTGCGACCATGGATGCCCCGGGGTGGATCAGTCGTATGGCAGGCGGGGACACTCTCAAACCGTCGAGCCAGAGGGTCTCAACTGCAGCGAGTACTTGATGGACTAGACAATGCCATTGGAAAATGCCGTGTCCCCATAGATATTCAGTCAGCAGCGACAGATATTATCTGATTGGTATCTGACAGTCAACGGTGTACCTCTCTTACCTTTCGTCGTTCAATCAACGACTTTCTGGCTGTTATCAAAGCTCCTTCTGCTTAGGCAGAATCCAGCGATTCTTTCATTCATTAACACGGACTGGAGAACGGTGATGAGCTAGAACTTGGCTGGAATGCGAGCAAAGGGCAGCGGAAGTACGCGAACGATCACCGTAGTCGGCAACCGGACCGATGACCACACAAGTGATTACAGCTTCCTCCGCCTCGGTCTACCCGAAGCTGTCTGGCCGAATAGCTTGGACAAGGTCTGATGAAAAAGGGCCTTCTGCGTCATGTCGAGAGGCCGCTTCTCAGCCAGCAGAATATTGATCATCCGTTTAATGAATTTTTGTCCTGTTGGTGAATTCAGAGGCATGAATTGTTCGTCCGTTCGTTATCGGCTCCCGGTAGGAATACATATGTAAAGAAGGTACTTCGTGAAGACGTGTGGCGACCTGCTATCACCGAACTTCTACACTTTCGCCTTCCTTCATGCATCCTCCGGAACCCGGTTCGTCTATGATTCGTTGAATTGGCGGCACGTTGCGCTGCCGAAATCATAGCGATCGCCATGGTGTATTTTACTTAAATAGTTATCATATTCTTTTGTACCACAATACGCGATATCGAAGCTGTTCAATATTGAACACAGGGATGCTTGATACTTTGGTCGTTAATTTGCGCAATGCTCGCATCTTACAGCTT
>JBBRRL010000396.1:0-3278 GCA_038200775.1 Nitrospirales bacterium | reverse complement strand
GCGGGTGGTCTTGTTCTCAGCCTGATGGTGGTCGGGATCCCGTGGCAGATGAAGCGCACCGCGCAACACGTGCCGGCGATTCACGATATTAGTACGGATACAGAGCATCCACCTGAGTTTGTGACGCTTTTGCCATTGAGGAAGAGTGCCCCGAACGGGACGGCGTACGGTGGTCCGGACATCGCCGCGCAGCAGCACAGGGCTTATCCCGACATCCAGCCACTCACACTGCACGTTCCACGCGAAAAAGCCTTCAGCCAGGCACTCAAGGCCATGGACGAAATGGGTTGGGATCTTATCGACGCAAATCCGGCGGAGGGGCGGCTTGAAGCGACGGATACGACATTGTGGTTTGGCTTCAAAGACGACATTGTCGTCCGAATCCGAGCGCATGGCGAGGACAGCCGGGTGGACGTGCGCTCAGTCTCGAGGGTCGGAAGAAGCGATGTGGGAACGAACGCGAAACGGATTCGACAGTACGAGCAAAAACTCAGTCATGTGCAATAAACCTTTCACGCCTTATGCTACGTTCGTGGCATGTCGCTGCGATTGCGCTGACGCTAAGATGTAAACAGCGAGGTGCAATATGACCAAATGCCAACATCCGGCGTGTAACTGTGAATCGGCTCAAGGTAAGGCTTTCTGCAGCGACCAGTGTGCTGCGTCGAAAGAGACAACCAAATGCTCTTGCAATCATCCAGGCTGCAAAGGAAAGCATTAGTAAGTATTGACTCCGTAAGACAGGGATTTATGGGTTCGGATTTTGAGCCCTCCGGCCCTGTCGACTTCAGCATAGTCAGCCTTGTAGCAAGGCAGCTCACAACGTAAGTAGTGGTTCTTTCCGCAGACGACCGCCCCCAGGAATCGACCGTCGCTGTAAACGTCGTTTTATTTGAACGGCTGCTGGCGCATTAGCTCCTATTTTCGATAAATCTTGGGATTTCCAGATATTGTAAGATGCGGCAACTATGGACCGTCCCAAAGAAGGGCTAGATTTGCGCAGGCCTACCATGGGTAATCTGTGTCTAAACATACGGGTTTTGTGTAACAGCGGCGACTGCCAGGGTTTGGCGTCCTAGTGCATAACTATCGTCGCGGACCAAGAAAACGCGAGCCCCTCGGAAGGAAGATAAGAAGGGTTACGATGCCGACTTGTATGACACTTACCCGTGCCGAAGTCGTCGCCGCGCACATGGCGATAAGCATCATGTGGATCGAGCATAAGCTCGAGCACGATCCTCAGGCAGAGCCACTGCTCAGCGCCCTTATGAAATTCAACACAGCCGTTCGGACTTGGGGCAGCGAAAACACTGCCAGGCAAGTCTATGTAGACGAAGACATCACGAACAAGGATCACATTGCAATTGAGACCGTAGAGGCGTTAACGGCTAAAGCCAAAGTGAAGATGGAGGTCCTCGTACATTGGAAGTGTTTCTGTGACCCACCCGTCGAGTCTTGTCGTTTCTGTGAAGGTAGTGGGTTCATGAAACGCTGGATGCCGGCCAAGTTCCTTCCCTATTTCAAGGGCAGTTCATTTTCTGTTGTGGCTCTGCGCAAGGTCGGGTCATGGCGGAAGGCGTCAGTGCGACCCAAGACGTGACCGGCATGTAGCCAATTCTACAATCTCCGCACTCCAAACCGCAGACGATCACGTACCCGAGAAGACATGTGCAGTCTAGGGTATACACTGAAACATTGTCCGTAAGAGGCCCACCGAATTTCTCCGGTGCTGGTCATCTACCATCGCAATTTATTGGTGTTTTACTCGCCTCAATGGTACTGTCAGGTTTTTCCCGACAGACGATAACTAAGGGATGATTTATACTCAGCTACGGCTACTTAGACCGAGATTGGCATAACCTGCAAAACAACCACATGTCTCAGTGACCAAAAACAGTGACGTCATGAAACATTGAGGTGCCTACGATGAACAGCGGCAAGCCGAAGAAGACGACGGAGGAAGAGGCTCAAGATTTCATCCGCGATGTGTTTCCTGCCGAGATGGAGGAAATTACAGCACGCCGAGACATTCTTGGAGCGCCAAGCCCGCCGAATCTCGATGGCCCGAAGGCGCCATCATCCAACTACGATCTAGTCGGCCTTGCGCTCTCGGGCGGCGGGATACGGAGCGCGACTCTGAACCTGGGAATCCTCCAGGGCATGACCCTTATTGGGAGCGGTTCAAACAGCAACCACCCCACCATGCTTCGATTCTTCGATTATCTCTCGACGGTTTCGGGTGGCGGATATATTGGAAGCTGGCTGAGCGCGTGGATCTTGCGGTCGGCTGGCGATCCCAAAACATCTTTTCTCAGCGTGGAGGAGAATTTGAAACGGCTTGCTGCGCAAAACGGCAACCACGACCGAAAGGCAGAGGCCGTCACAAAACCAGAAGCCCCCCAGATCGACCAGCTGAGAAAATTCAGCAATTACCTCACGCCGAAGCTCGGTTTGTTCTCCGTCGACACGTGGACGCTCATTGCTACATATGGACGCAACTTTCTTCTAAACCAAATCATCCTCTTTGCCGCATTGACGGCCCTGCTATTGGTGCCACAGGGATTGGTGCGACTGTTGCAGCTTGACGATTATTCCGGCGGTGTGCTCGCGTTTCTCGGTGCGCTCGCCTGCATCATCGGTCTCACCATCCTGTGGTCGACGGCTCTGGGAACGAATGCGCTTGCCTATATCGCGAAGCAAACGGCAGTACTCCCGGCAGGGCAAAAAAAGTCAGCTGCATTTACGCCTTGGAAGCTTCACTGCCGGATCTGCTCTCCCTTGTTACTGGCCGCAATACTACTGGCGAGCGTCTTTGCTATTGTGGCGGCAGCTGCAGACCCTCAACGCGCGTCTGCACTCACAGGCTTCAAGGCTGACATCGCGGGTCTTTTCCCGGTACCGTCCGCCAAGGCGGGGGATTCTCTTCTCTTGGTGTGGGCGCTGGCTTTCGCGTTGTTCAATCTTACAGGCTACGTTGTCTCTGCCCTATGGATACGATGGCGGGCGACGCCTATAACGCCGAGAAGGGATGCACTGCAACGATGGGTGGTGCTGAGATCAATGGGAATTGCTTTTGTGACGGGGGCGTTCGGGGAGCCTTGCTCTATTCTCTCTTTCGCATGGGGGTTAAATGGAACTGGCAGAACAATCCTTGGGACGTCTTGACATGGGGCGTACCGGCGGCATTGATTATCTTCCTGCTCTCGATGGCGTTGTCGATCGCGCTACGACAACGCCTCGATGCGGATCTGACGCGGGAATGGCTCGCCACCCTTGGC
>JBBRRL010000395.1:0-3278 GCA_038200775.1 Nitrospirales bacterium | reverse complement strand
GGGCCAGCTGACCGGAATTGAATTGAACGGAGAGCGGGCAGGGATTGTGCCATCGACTGAATGGAAACAGCGAGTCAGAAAAGAGCCATGGTACCCTGGTGAAACTATTTCCGCGGCCATTGGCCAAGGTTACGTGAACGTCACACCCTTGCAAATGGCCGCGGCGATGGCCGCGGTCGCAAACGGGGGCGTTCTGTATAAACCAAGATTGGTGCGGTCGATTCGCGAGCGGTCGACCGGCCAATCCCGTGACATTCTGCCCACTGAAAAGTCCATTGTCTCAATGGATAGCGAATCCTTTGCTGTTCTGCATCAAGCGTTGAAGGGCGTGGTGTCCGAGGGGACTGGTAAACGCGCGCAGTCCAAAATCGTGGACATCGCAGGGAAGACCGGCACGGCCCAGGCCGTGAGTGCCCGCCTGCAGAAAAGCGAAGGCGAGGACGTGCCAAAGCAGTTTCTCGATCATGCTTGGTTCGTAGCATATGCGCCCGCTGACAATCCCAAAATCGCCATCGCCGTGATTGTTGAGAATGTCGGCCATGGTGGAACGTTCGCAGCACCTATCGCGAAGGCCCTGATCGAAGAGTACTTTAAGGACATGGAGCCGCATGATCGAAAGCCGTCTGCCGGATAACTTCGAGGTGCGCTTCGCGCTGGTAGCCTTGAGTATCCTGGGGATCGGGGTACTCTCAATCTACAGCGTCACCTCGGATCTGGATCTGGCCGGGCGAATCCCGTTTTACACCAAACAGCTCATCTGGATCGGCGTCGGGTTCTTCGCCTTTCTGGCGGCCATGGTGATCGATTATCATCGCCTGGGCCGCTTCGCCTACGTGATTTATGGCATTACCCTGGTGGTCCTGGTCGCCGTCCTGATTGGCGGGCGGTCAAGCCGCGGCGCACAACGCTGGTTCGCCTTGGGGCCGTTCGCCTTCCAGCCGTCGGAGTTCGCCAAATTGGTTCTCGTGCTTGTACTGGCGAAATATTTCGCCGAGGTGCAGCGCACGGGCTGGCTTCAGCTAGTCGTGATCCCCGGCATCATTGCCCTTCCAGGTCTCCTGCTCATCCTGAAACAGCCCGATCTCGGAACGGCCATGAGCTTTACCTTTATTTATCTCTCGATGGTACTAATCGGGGGTCTGCATGCGCGGACACTTGGATTGGGCCTGCTGTTCACGTCCATGCTGTTTCCATTCATCTGGGAACTCTTTTGGACCTCCCTGCATGACTATCAGCGCGCGCGGATCATGACGTTTTGGGACCCCACTATCGATCCGGCCGGCAAGGGGTATCATACCCTGCAGTCGCAGATCGCGATTGGATCCGGCGGACTGTGGGGCAAAGGACTGGACGAAGCGACCCAGAGCCGGCTTAAATTTCTGCCGGAAGGCCATACAGATTTTATCTTTGCGGTGTTTGCTGAGCACTGGGGGTTTATCGGCGTCCTGGTCCTGTTTGTGCTATTCGCCCTGTTGATTTTCCTGATCGCTGAAATCGCCTTCAAAGCGAAAGATGAGCTTGGGTTGTTGCTCGCGGCCGGAGTTCTCGCAATGCTGGGCTTCTGCCTGGTCGTGAATATCGGGATGACGATGGGTGTCTTCCCGATTGTGGGAATTCCGCTTCCGCTGATGAGCTACGGTGGAACGACGACTGTTACCACCATGTTGGCGCTCGGCCTATTATTGAATGTGAAACGACGACGCCTGACATTGTTCTATTGACGTTCGCCCGCACCATGTCTTCTTGTACGCCCGTTGCCTTAGATGCCGCGGGTCATCGGAAGCGTGGGTGGGAAAGACAGACTTAACCTTTTGTGGGCAAATCGGGTCTAACAGCGAGGGTGCGCTATGAGAGACCCTGTTGGGATTCACGGTTTGCCAAGGAGTGGGCATGGCCACCGAGATCATAATCAACGTCGCGCCGGAAGAGACTCGCGTGGCGGTACTCGACCGAAAGATCCTGACAGACCTGTACATTGACCGAGTCAAGCAACGCGACTTCGTCGGAAACGTGTACAAAGGAAAAATCGTGAAGGTCCTGCCCGGCCTGCAGGCAGCTTTTGTCGACATCGGGCAGGATAAGGCGGCTTTCATGCATGTCTCGGAACTTCTCGGTGAGCCGCAGAAATTGGATTTTGACGACCCCCTCGTTGAAATGGAGGACAAAGGCCCGGAGATTCCGAAGACAAAGCGGAGCAGTTCACAACCCATCGAAGAGCTGCTGGAAGAAGGTCAGGAGCTGATGGTGCAAGTGACGAAAGGTCCCATCGGAACAAAAGGGTCGCGGGTGACAGCATACATCTCACTGCCGGGCCGGTACCTGGTCTTCATGCCGAGCGTCGACCATATCGGCATTTCCCGACGCATCGAGAATGCTGAAGAGCGGTCACGGCTGCGACAGTTGATGCAGAAGCTGCGCAAGCCGGGGCAAGGCTATATCGTTCGTACTGTCAGCGAAGGTGTCTCGGACGATGAGCTTCGCTCTGATGTGGAGTTTCTTCAAGCGTCATGGGAAGAAATTCTTGAGAAAAAGCAGCGGCTCAAGGCGCCTGCCCTGCTGCACAGTGACCTGGATCTTGTCTTTCGCACGGTTCGCGACCATTTCACAAAGGAAGTGCAGCGTCTGTGGATTGATTCAAAGACTGACTATGAATCCATCCGAGAATTCGTCGGACGCTATCTCCCTGAGCTGCTGAGCCACATCCACCTGTATACCAAAGAAGAGCCGATCTTCGACCATTTTGACCTGGAGTCGGAGATTTCCAAAGCGATGGCCCGTAAGGTCTGGTTGAAATCCGGCGGCCATATCGTGATCGACCATACCGAGGCCATGACTGTCATTGATGTCAACACCGGACGGTTCGTAGGGAAACGCGATCTGGAAGACACGATCGTGCGAACAAATCTTGAGGCGGTCAAGGAAATTGCCTACCAGCTCAAGCTCCGGAGCATAGGTGGGATCATCATTATCGATTTTATCGACATGGAACGTGAGCGCAACCGCGACAAGGTGTTTCAGGCATTAAATGACGCCCTACTGCATGACAAGGCGAGGACGCGCATCCTTCGCGTCTCGGACCTGGGGTTGGTGGAGATGTCGCGGGAGCGGGTGCGCGAGGATCTCTACCGGGCGCTCTCGGAACCGTGCCACTACTGCGAGGGACGGGCGTACACGAAGGATCCTATGACCGTGTGTTACGAGTTGTTTCGCGACATCCGGCGGGTGGGGCCTACGGATCATGAAACCATGCTGATGATTGGAGCCCACCCCAGTGTAGC
>JBBRRL010000394.1:0-3280 GCA_038200775.1 Nitrospirales bacterium | reverse complement strand
GATGATCGCATCGAAGTTCCTTGCCGAAGCCGCTTCCAGGACTTGGGAATCGGTCAGACGGCCGGAAAGGACCAGCACGTCGATCCCATGTACCTGATTGACCGATACGACTTGGAATTTTTTCCCATCATGCATCGCAGGAACTGCGCTGGCGGCGCTGGTCCCAAATGCGTGCACGACGCCGCTTGCCTCGCCGGCAAACTGAGGAATCGTAATGGCTCCAGGCAAAGTCATCGGTTGACAGTCCTTAATCCCCTTGTCGACGAAGGAACGTCGGCACATCCCATTCTTCTTCAGTTGCCATCATTGTCCGGGGAGCAACGCGCTCAGGCGCGCCTTCACGCGCTGACGCGTAACGCCGCATGAATGCAGGTCGCTCCGGGCGCCTCGGACGGGACTCGCTCGCCGGCTCTTCCGACGCCGCCTGAATAGAACGAACCGTAGGACACGGCAAGGCCTCTTCCCGTTCAAATCCGGTCGCGATGACCGTGATCAGCACTTCATCTTCAAGGCGTTCGTCAATGACCGCCCCAAAGATGATATTCGCGTCCTTGTCTGCTCCCTGTTGGATGATCGAGGAGGCTTCGCTGACTTCGTGCAATGACAGGCTCTGACCGCCGGTTATATTCAGCAGCACTCCCTTTGCGCCATTGATCGATCCCTCTTCCAAAAGCGGGCTGGAAATGGCCTTTTGGGCTGCCTCGATGGCGCGGTTGGGGCCTCGAGCCATGCCCATGCCCATGACCGCGCGCCCCATGTGTCCCATGACGGTGCGAACATCGGCAAAATCGACATTCACCAGACCCGGAACCTTGATCAGGTCGGCGATACCTTGGATGGCCTGCCGCAACACGTCGTCTGCTACCTTAAAGGCCTCGCGTAACGGCGTCGTCTGATCAATGACCCCTAATAGCCGCTGGTTTGGAATGAGGAGTAACGTGTCAACATACTTGCGTAGCTCAGACAGTCCTTCCTCCGCCCGTGCCATGCGCTTGCCGCCTTCGAACTGAAACGGCTTCGTCACGACGGCCACGGTCAGGGCTTTCATTTCATGGGCAATGCACGCAATGACAGGAGCCGCGCCGGTGCCGGTTCCGCCGCCCATGCCCGCCGTCACAAAGACCATGTCGGCGCCTTCCAGCGCTTCGCGAATCTGATCGGCGCCTTGCAGCGCCGCGTCGTGCCCAACTTCAGGATTCGCCCCCGCTCCGAGGCCGTTCTTACCGATCTGTAATTTAACGGGCGCCCGGGACACGCCCAAAGCCTGGGCGTCAGTATTGACCGCGATAAAGTCGACGCCCTCGATTCCGCAGGTGATCATCGTGTTCACCGCATTGCAGCCGGCCCCTCCGACTCCAATGACTTTGATCTTTACCTCCGAGACATTCGCGTCATCGTCAAGCAAGAACATGCGCGCCTCCCTGTTTGCGTAAGAATTAAAAGAACTCCCGTGCCCAGCTTTTCATGTGCTCAACCACCCGCCACAACCCCCGTCCTTTCCGGTATCCATGTATTCCCAGGTCCTCCTGTTGATGGAGTGCATGAATGATCAATCCGACGCTTGTGGAAAACATGGGATTGCCGACATGCTCGTGGATGCCCCCCACCCCCGTAGGCAGGCCGCGCCTTGCGGGCAGGTCCAGGATCCGCTCGGCCATGTCCGCCATCCCCTCCATGAGCGACGTACCGCCCGTCACGACGATTCCGCCTGTCACGACGCCCTCATAACCGGCCCGCTTGATCTCGCGCGCCACGAGATCGAACAACTCCTCGGCGCGCGGCTCAATAATATCGGCCAGCAGCTTTCGTGAAAGTGTCCGGAGCGGTCGGTTGCCAATGCTCGTGACCTCAATCGTTTCATCATCCTTGACCAGTGATGACAGCGCGCAGCCGTACTGCACCTTAAGGCGCTCGGCTTCGGCCCGTGCGGTTTTCAGGCCTACGGCAATATCGTTCGTGAAATGATCCCCGCCAACCGGGATGATGGCCGTGTGCATAACGCTGCCGTCCGAGAAGATCGCGAGATCGGTTGTCCCTCCTCCCATATCGACCATCGCGACGCCAAGCTCGCGCTCATCCTCGCTGAGCACGGCATCGCTCGAAGCCAACGGCTGTAAAATGATGCCGATGACATCCAGCCCGGCTCTTTCGACGCTCTTGATGAGATTCTGAACGGATGTCACCGCGCCGGTGATGATGTGGACATTGACCTTGAGGTGGGATCCCGACATGCCCAACGGATCGCGGATGCCGTCTTGCTCATCGACAATAAACCCGCGCGGCAGGACATGAAGCACGCGGTGATCAGATTTGATGATCGCGGCAGCCCGCGCGGCATTCACCGAGCGAAGAATATCGGCGCGGGTCACCTCGCGACTTTTGATCGGCACCAGGCCATCAGATGTAAGGCTATTGATATGGCTCCCGGCGATGCCGACATAGACAGAGTTAATCACGACGCCGGAGACGACTTCAGCCTCCTCAACAGCTTTTCGCACGGAGGCGACGGTGTCCTCTATGTTGATGACCACGCCCTTGCGCAGGCCGCGTGAGGGGCTGGTTCCAACACCGATGACATCTGCGCCTCCATCTTCCCGCAACTCCGCGACAACAGCGCGGGTCTTGGTAGTGCCGATGTCTAAACCTACGATGATTTGGTCTTTTCGGGCCACGCCCGTTTCCCTCCTTTATCGCGGACGATGATTTGATCATGAAACCTCAGATCCACTTCTACCTGACTGTCTTTGGAATCCCCAGGCGAGCCTGTGCGACGGAGTTCGACGGACCCGAGGATAGGCTGGCGTCTTTCGAGGGCTTGGCCAAAGTCTTCTATTGGACCTGCGCGCTTGAATCCACGTTCCGCCAACCGCAAGTAGCGTTCGACCTTATCCTCAAACGCACCCTCCCCAAAGCGAATCTTCAAGCCGTCGTAATAGGCGACCATATCGCCCGGCGTTCGCAGGTCCACCTCCATGCGATTCGCTCCGACGGCATTCAGAAGGCTGGCCAATCCAATACCGGCAATCACACGTTCCGTAGTGTCCGAGTCTCGAGAGACCACATGGGCATAGTCGATGCCTGTAAGGACCGGCAATCCTTCAAATGTGCCTTGGCCTGCCTCTGCGAGGATGCCGCCGTCCTCGCCCAAGAGCACTTCGCGGGTTCCCACACGTAGCACAGCGGCCGGCTCGCGCTCCTTCACGTCCACCACAAGCGTGTCTGGAAACACGCGCTGTATTTCTGCCTGTCGTATCCAAGGATGCGATTCGAGGCTCTGCTT
>JBBRRL010000393.1:0-3289 GCA_038200775.1 Nitrospirales bacterium | reverse complement strand
GGCAACAAACGTCGTCGGGCACTTATCTGGCACAAAACCGCATCTTCAACAGGAGGCTATTATCCTCGGCGCGCACTATGACCATTTCGGCACCCACGGCGGAATCCTGTTCCCGGGAGCGGACGACAATGCCTCGGGCACAGCCGTCCTATTGGAGGTGGCCCGCGTCCTGACGGGGAAAGCCCAGACGAAACGAAGCATCATTTTCGTTGCCTTTGCGGGAGAAGAGCAGGGCTTACTGGGTTCGAAGATGTACGCATCCCATCCGGTCGCGCCACTGGGCTCGACCTCATCCATGATCAATGTCGATCATGTCGCTGCAGGGAACGGCAAGATTGCCGTTGGACTCTCCGGAATCGAAAAGTCACTGGCTCAAGCGGCCGCGGACGGCGCAGGATTGCATGATCGGATTGAACTCTTCGGGTTTTTCCCTGGCGGAGATCACGTGCCATTCAATGAGGCAGGTGTCCCCACGGCGGCCATCTTCAGTTCCGGAGCGCATCCTGACTTCCATCGTCCATCTGATACGGCCGACCGGATCAGCCCGGAGATTCTTGTATCAGCTACGCGATATACACTCGCGGTCCTTCTGATGCTCGCCAATCTTGAGCCGTAATCGTATGGTCATCACGAAGCGAGCGGCAACCTGCCTTGGAGGAACCCCAGTAGAAGAATCACCAACACCGCCGCACTGGCAACAATGACTTCGCTTTTCCAGTCAAACCTGGTCGTTTTGTCTCTCCAGAATAACGCATCGAGAGATCCGTTCTCCGACGGGTAGAGCTGGACAAGATGCGGCAAATAGGCCGTCACAATAAGAGCAGCCATCCACCAGGGCGCGAACGCGACCGCAATCCCCAGGAGCAGGCTTGTATTGCCCAGAGCGCGCAGAACCTCCCGCCTGTTACTCCGATGGCCGCCCCAGAGCCGAAACAGTAGGCCCAATAAGACGGTCCCCCCACCGAGCCAAAGGTGGATTCCCTCCTGAGGCCAGGCCGGGGCCCGATGGAGGATAATCCAGATCACGAAGAACGTAACGACGATCCATGGCACTCCAACGCGCAGTAGTTGGGGAAGCGCTTGATCTCTCCAGTGCGTGATTCCCACAGCAACGGCTGTTCCGATGAGCAATCCTGCGACCGCTCCCGTATACACATCGGTGATAAAGTGAGAACCACGGACGACGCGACTGATCCCGACCAGGCCGCCTAACACAAATAAAGATACGCCGAGATGTGGGAAAAATCGTGTCAAGACCGCACCGGCCGCAAAGGCGTTGATCGAATGCCCGGACGGGAAGGAATCAAGGCCCGTCGCCAGCGATGGCCCAAGCATCACGTCATCGCCGTGTGCAAATCGCGGGCGTGGCCGCCCGATGAGGTGTTTCATAAGCTGCACGCTGACCGTGACCACGAACAGAGCGACAAGCCCTCGCAGTCCGGTGTCTTTCCATCGGTCCTGTTTCCACCACCACCCCGCCAAAGCTAGGGCGGCAAACAGCACTCCAATAAGAACCCCCTGGCCAAGGACTGCCGCGAAATCGCCGATTTGATTCACGGCATAGATGTTAAAGGTACGGACAAATCGCGCCGCAGGCATATCCAACTCGTGCAACTTGAAGCCAATGACTACGAGAATGGCGACACACGACGCGCTGAAGAAAATCTCTCCCCACCGCCTCATGGCACCCAGTCGGCCAAAAAGATATTGAATTCCCGTTTTTCCTTGGCCCCTCGATCCGAGACCCAGACGAGCTTTGTTCCATCCGGGGAGTACATGGGAAAGCTGTTGAACCTGCTTTCATGGGTGAGCTGCTCGAGCCCAGTGCCATCGTCATTCATGAGAAAGAGATCGAACTTTCGTCTCTCGGGGTCTTCGACATTGGAAGAGAAAATAATGCGCCGTCCATCCGGGTGAAAAAAAGGAGCAAAGTTCGCAGCGCCGTTGTGGGTGATTTGTTGTTGATTGCGGCCGTCGGCATTCATGATGAAAATTTCGAGCTTGCTCGGCTCGACGAGATTCTGCGCAAGTAACTCCTTGTAGTGGGCGACTTCAGCCGGTTCGGTCGGATGGTACGCGCGATAGACAATGCGTTTGCTGTCTGGGGAGAAGACGGCGCCTCCGTCATAACCGACAGCGGAGGTCAAGCGCCGCACGTCGGTCCCGTCCAGGCGCATCGAATAAATATCCAGGTCTCCGTCCCGGACAGAGGTAAAGACGATACGCGTGCCATCAGGAGAGACGGTCGCCTCAGCATCATAGCCAGACGTTGCAGTCAAACGGACAAGGCTCTCGCCACGCAGGTTCGCCGTAAAGATGTCGTAATCGTCCAGCGCCCATAAGTACCGTCCTTGCGCGCTTGGCTTGGGCGGGCATAGCGGACTTCTCAGGTGCGTCGAAGAAAACAGCACGCGCCGATCGCCCGGCAGGAAATAGCCGCAGGTCGTCGCTCCTTGCCCCGTGCTGACCAGACGGACCTCTCCGCTCTGTAATTTCATAACATACTGCTGATAGCACTCCTGTCCATCCCGCGTGGATTGAAAAATCAACGATGTGCTGTCAAAAGAGAAGTATGCCTCGGCGTTTTGCCGGCCCTGGGTGAGTTGCCGGATGTTGCCTAAATGCCGCTCGGAGTGCCCGACGGCTGGGTCGTCTGCAATCGTCGTCCCACTCGTGCACACAAGGAGAATCGATGCCAGCGCAACCGTGAGACGAGGACGCATCCTGGATCGGGTCATTATTTCTTCTCGTCGGCGGGCACACGAGATTGAGGCTCGTCGTCCTCACTGCGTGCGATCACTTTACCGTTCTCAAATACGACAAAGGTATTCCAGCCATAAAAGAACAGCAAGGGTGCGATCGCCTTTGCGGCGTCAGGTGTCAAGCCGTAGAAAAGGCTTACAACATGCGCTGGATTCTCAGGATTGCGGATTGAAAGAAGGAGCGCATTTCCGGCTTCCCGATACTCTTTTCCTCCGATCCGGAATGCGTGCGGTGTCAGCGTCATGCCGTCCGGGAGGGCTGCCTGCACCCAATCAAACACCGGACCCGACGGCGGAGATCCTGAAAGCAGAACGGATGCAGAATGAAGAGTCTTTAGCTTCACCTCTTCAGCCGACTGGATTTCGACCCCATCTCGCGAGGACAACCTCTCAGCGATTTCCCAATAGGGTTCCGCCGCCTTGGGATCGCCCTCGGCAACAATGACCTTCCGATGTGGATCCGTCACGAACAGGTTCAGCATGGCAGGCAGGTCGGTTCGAGGAATTCTCCGAAACAGATTGAAGTC
>JBBRRL010000392.1:0-3292 GCA_038200775.1 Nitrospirales bacterium | reverse complement strand
TACCGTTGCCAGTTCTTCTGCCGTCGCCGGTTGTCGGCAGGACGATCGAAAGATGGGTGCAAACTGATCGTCGGCCGCCATGGCGCCAAATCCGATCTCCGTTGCGTCCGGCAAGACGAGCGCCTCGGCCGTCAAGCGGTAACCTGTCGGCAGGCGCTCGATCAACTCTCCCGGATGCGACCAGCGGCCCGGAATACGCAGGGCGATCGTGACCGGGGCGGCTGGTTCATTCATGTTGAACATTCTCCACCTCGATGTCCCTTGCCGCCGAACTCCTCCCGTCACCGGCCGTGGCCGTCTGTAACGGCGCGACGGCGCGCGGAACCTGTTCTTCCGGCTTCATCCTTCGGCATATTGTCGCTTCCATTCGTTCAAGAGAGCGACGAACTCCTCCCATGGAGTGATGTTCTTGTCGATGAGAAAGTTGATCTCGCCTTGGATAGCGTCGAGGTCTTCGGTGAAGGGGACATCATGCGAACGCAGGAAGTCTGCAAGTGGCTGTGCATGTTCGGGCCTTGCGAACAATGAATGCGCTTCCACAGCCTTAACCGGAATGATGTACTCGACCTCGCGCTTCTTTCGTATACTCATCGGTTTGTATTCGATGCTCTCAATCTCATCGACAGGAAGCTCGGTGGAATTCCAGTTGCCTCTTCCGACTTCGTAGCGCACCAGGTAGAGATGCCTGCCGCCCATGCCGATCGGGCCCCGGTCTTGCAGCACCCACCCCGCAAAAGGTCTGCCGGCAATGCGAAAACTCACCGTGGCTCCGATCGGAACGTCGTGCTTATTCATGCTGCCTCCAGTTTACGACAGCCACGGGGCCGCCCCGAGGATCCCAGTCAGGTGGCTCCGCAGCACCCGGTCGAAGCCGCTGCAAAGCCCGTTCAGGGCACTTCTCCACCTCCGCACCTGTGGAAGGTGCAGGATGGGATCAGGCCCGAACACGGCGGGATCGAAGTCATTGTGAGCGATTGCGTTCCTCCACACCATCAGCTCGTCGAGCAGTTCCCTCCGCCTGCGATTGTGAGCATGGACGGCGTAGACATCCTCCCAAAAGGGAAGGCCGAGCCGACCGAAATCCGAGCCGATCGCGCCTGCCTGAGGGTTGCCGCGGCTGAATGGCTGCCCCCAGAGAAACTGGGTTCGCACCAGAGCCTGCAAGTGCGCTGGTGCGGATGCTATCACATGGTCCACGCATTCGGAGTAGAGGTCGCGGCCAAAACCCTGGAACTCCGATGACAGCAGTACCGCGTAGACCCTATTGATTTGTTGGGTGGCATATCTCCGCCCGCGCTCGGTGCCTCCCACTTCGGCATGAGCCGCCTCGATCTCGTTCAGAGCGGCGGTCCGCTCTCCGCTCCAGCGAAGCAGCGAATTCGACGGCATCGATGATCACCTGCCTACAGATGCTCAGCGCCACCGAGGCCGCGCCGCCACCGGCTGCCATGCCCAGGCAAGGCGTGGGCATGAAGGGCAGAAGGCTGTCGCAACTTCGTTCTCGCACTGATACCGAAACCCTATCGCCGATCTTGGAGACTGTGTTCCACCAACTTTGCCACTGCTACGAGACCTTCAGGCCCACGCCTTGCGTGGCATGGCCCCCGGCGCCCTTTTTCCCAGGCGAAGAGGGTCCGAACGATGCGCGAACAGCAGCTGCCACATGTGCTTCGACCTCCGTAAGTTGTAGACTGGCCTCCTACGATGCTATTCCTGTGGAGGCTCAATCTCGGAGATGGTCTCTAGGATCCTGAGGGACAGTTTCGACCCAGGTGAGCGCTCTTGTTCCTTTATTACTCTAAGTGCGGGTAATGCTTCGCGAGCGTCACGCCCTATCCTGCCGAGAGCCTCAACGGCGTTTTCTCGGACATCGGAATGTTCCTTCTCGTCTTTTGCGATCTCAACCAGCATGGCAACCGCGGGCTTGGCCCGACTCCTGAACCTCCCCAATAACCGAATCACATAGGCCCGCGAGTCACTAAGCTCAGGTTCGGCCTTGTGCTTCGCTATGAATCGCATTAGCACGGACACGGCCTTGTCGGGTTCGCGCGCAAGCCTCGCGAGAGCGCCTGCGGCACCGCGATGGACCGAACTATGCGGGTGATCAAGCGCCTTGATTAGAGCCGGCACCACGCGCGGGTCGTCTTGGCCCAGATTCCCAAGCGCGTCGATGGCCCCGATCTTCATCAGCGCGTCTTCGGTTTCGAGGATCTCCAATAAGACCGGAACGGCTTGTCGGGCATTTGGTCCAAACTTCGCGAGGTTCATGGCCACAGGCCAACGAACCTCGTCCCCGGCCTTCTTATCTTTCAGCAAGCGGATGAGGCTGAGTAGCGCCGGTTCTGCAGCAGGGCCGATGGCGCCGAGAGCGTAGACGACCCGCACTCGCACTTCGGATTCTTCATCGTTCAAAGCGGCTATCAACGCCGGTATAGCCTTGCATGCGCCGGGGCCCATCTCATAGAGGCTATCGGCAGCCCCACAGCGTTCTTTGGCAGACTTGCCCCGTAGACCGTCAGCGAGCGCCATCGCCCTTTCATTTCGCTTGATATCCGGAATACAACTGGCGGCGCGCCGCGCGATTTCTGGGTCCATACTTGCCGCAGCGTGTCGCAACGCATCCAACGCCGGTGCCCCGATCTCGATCAATTCCTTGACCGATTCCTCCCGCTCAAC
This sequence comes from Nitrospirales bacterium, assembly GCA_038200775.1. Classification (GTDB taxonomy): domain Bacteria; phylum Nitrospirota; class Nitrospiria; order Nitrospirales; family NS-4; genus NS-11. The sequence goes on along the minus strand of JBBRRL010000392.1, from coordinate 616 downwards.
AAAATTCTCGGAGCCGAGCAGGCGGACTAGGACATCGACTCGCTTCGCGACTGCGGCGGTATCAGCGCAAATCGTAGATGCCGGCAGAACGGCAATGACGAGGAGACAAACCGCCCAACGACGAGCGATCCGTGAAAGGACAAGGGATGAAAGGGTGTATCTCACGAGAGTCCGCTCCTGGATGACAGCAGTCGGATTGAGATAGTCAGTAGAGTACGGGACGTGCTCTTTCGCCATCGTTCACCCAGTTACGCCGGGTGCCATGACCACGGCTTTGCGTCGGCATAGGTGTAGCGTACCCATTCAGGACCAGACAGCCACCGGCAGCGATCCCCAATAGTTCCTCAGCGGCCCGACCATGCCCACGCAAAACCGTGGGCATGGCACCGGGCGGTGTCATTCGCGTGGGCTGTCTTCTGCAGCATCCGGTTCAGCCCGCGACCGCTTGGTGTTGCGCTTGGGCTTAGCCCGCCCCGCGAGCCACTTCTTGAACGAACTCTGACTCTCTGCGGAGCGCTGGCCGGCCAGCAGGTTGGCGACGCTGATATCCTCATCGAGGGCGGGCCAGTGAATGCCGCGTCCGCCACCGATTAGCCGCCAGGAACGCCGTTCCTTG
>JBBRRL010000391.1:0-3299 GCA_038200775.1 Nitrospirales bacterium | reverse complement strand
GGCTAATTCGCCTTACCTCTCAATCGCAGAGGCTATGTGATTTCTCCCTTTTCCGTAAAAACTGAGCATTTGGTCGCCTGGCTCCCATTGGACGTCCCTCGGCTGTTGAACATCATCGGCGCAAACTATTGCGGTTACTGTTGTACGGGACGTCAACTCGCGAAGTCAGGTGGGCGGCCGGTGAGGTGGTCGAGAAGAGAGTAAAGTTCCGTGAGTTGATCGCGTGTAACTTCGCCAATTCTTTCTTGAACAGTTCGGCGATCTACAGCGCGGATTTGAAAGACCAGTACGACAGATGTTTGACGCAGACGGTTGCTCTCATCCGGTTCGAGAACGAGAGTTCCTGCGAAGCGTGTTGCGGCGATCGCGCTGGTGATGGGAAACAAAGTTACGAGAGGATTGCTGGCGGCAAAGGCTTCGTCCTGTATAATGACGGCGGGGCGGCGTCCTGACTGTTCACGTCCGGAAGCATGAGGCAGCTCTACCCAGTGAATATCACCAGGTCTCACGATTTCACTCCATGCTCCCAATCATCGATCATTGCCCAGGCATTATCACTCGCGCGGTTCCATGCTTCGAATTCATCCTTTAATTCCTGTGGCAGTTCCGTCAGGGCGAAGAAGATTTCGACCTCTGTTCCTTCCGGCAACGTCAGGTGTGTATCTGGAACAACAACGCCCCCACGAATCACGCCATGTATTCTCATGCGTTCAAATATCAACTGAGGGTTCTCCTGCTCGGTCGAGGCTCTAGTATAGCGGCCTGATTTGTGCCAATTATACCATAGCGTCTGTTTCAGACACTCTTCTCTGCACACAAAGCATTGAGTGGCCTGTCAGTAGAGTACCACGGTGGATAGATTGCCCGCCAACGAATGCGCTCCCTTTATCGAAGACCGCCTGCAGTTCATTCCCTCGCGCCCAGTTGGCGCAGTTGATTGGCAGCATTGTCCCGTTTTCCACGGATGGCGAATTGGAGGGGCGTTCCCTGCTTGCCCGAAGCATTAATATTGCCTTTATGCTCCACCAAAAACCGTATCAATTCCGGATTGTTTCGGCCTGCTGCGCCGTGTAAGGGGGTCATTCCATCGCGGTCCACCGCATTAACGTCAGCGCCTTTAGCCACCAGGAAGCGAGCAACGGCAATGTTACCACGCAATGCCGCAGAGATTAAGGGCGTATTGCCTCGTCTGTCAGCGAAATTTACATTGGCTCCCTTTCTCACCTTGGTCGGCGGTCCCAATGCCCCTTCCACCTCCGACCTGGACTTGCCTATCAGCTGAAATAGAGCCTTGTCGCCAGAAGGCTTCAGGCACCCCGGCAACAGAATGCAGCCAATCAAGAGCAGCACTACGGTAACAACACCTAAACGACGGAACATAAGACATCTGTCCTTTCGATGTAAGATCAGTGCTGGGAAAGTGGCGGCTCCGAAACTGGGAGGATAGAACCGTCAGTCGGCGGTTCCGTCAAGGTGCGCATCGCCGGGCGAACTCACGCGTATGTTAATTTGCTTGTCGGCCTGTGTGGGCGGGCGATGGCGCCGGCGAAGAAAGAACCTATCTGTGTGCCATGTGGGACGCAACTAATGCATCGCCCTTCTTAGAATAGTCTATCCTGCGGGTTTGCCGGAGTATGTTTCCCTTCAGCGAAGTTCTGGTGCTCCATCGGCGTTCCATTAATACCAATCCAACTTGGGCGCCAGCCGGAGCCAACGTGACCGTTTCGGTTCCGGGAGACGGCCTAGGTTAGATCTGCCGTCTCGATCATCTCGCCCATCTACTCGCTCGTCAGCAGCGTGAAGTAGTCGTTTACCGGTCATGCCTTGTTGATGGGCCGCCAGCAAATTGCCGGCGGCCCATTCACTGGGCGCCCGATTGGTTGCCTACCTCTCCTGAGCAACGCCGAGACGAAGATAGCCGTTATAATCTCTGAACACTGTGACAGGCTTCTTATCGGCACTGGAGACTATATAGACCTGTTAGCTGCCGTTTATCTCGCACTGAAAGCCAAATTCGTTTATTCCCAAGTCGAACTCGATCACGATCTGCGCTGTCGACTTTATCCACCCTTGAGCCTCATCTATCCAAAGGCGTACTGTAAGCGCGAGGTCCACAGTTTTGTCGCCAGCCGGCATCTTGCCTGCCCGCTTACCGTCGCAGTAGAAGGTTTTGTAGGTTTTGTCGCCGATTTCCAATGTATCCTGCCCTGCCACCGTTACCTTTACAAGGACAGGGCCGTTATGGGTAACCATGAACGCGTCGGCGGCGTAAAATGAATCCCCTTTCCGCAACTTTGCGGGGATGCCCTTAACGTACTTCCCACCCACCACATCACTCGCCTCAATTCCCAGAAACGTTTCTACGAGCTTTCTCTCCTGCGGAGAAGCCTCTGCAAACGTCGAGAACCAAATGTCGACTTCCCGGGCGTCCGATATTGCACGGATACCATATATTCGCTGCGTCCCGTCTGGACCAATATTGAAGTAATACCGTCCCTCTCTATGAAGCTCCCCACCGTTCACTCCTATCTTCCCGGCATTCGCCCAAACTGTCTCCCCTGTAGGCGTTGTGAACGTAGTCTTCATCACTTGAAGCTTCACGTCTCCTAGCCTGGGTCTGGGCTGCTCGGTAATCTTGGCGCCAAGGATACCCTGGGTGACCCTCACCGACATGGATTTCTTTGCGCCTGGTTTAAGATAAGATGGCCGATCCGGCTCAGGCGAGGCCGCAGTCAGCGCTGACGTCTGAACCAGGGCTGCCGTGCGCACCAGACTCAGGGTGGGAGTGAGAGATTGGGAGGCAGGCGCCAACAGACGAAAAGACTTGATTAGCACGTTGCTTTCGGGTTCTGACAGCCATCCTTTTGGCCCAGCTATATTGACCATATAGAGGAATCTGTCCGTCACGACTACTCTGGTACGAGTCTCAAGCGATGTATCCGTAGGTTTTTTCGCTTTTATCTCGATGTCCGAACACGGATAGCCCCTAAAAGAGGAGTTAGTAACGGAAATGGAGACTGAATCGGGAGCTTGTTCCTTGGTACGCTTGCCAACGAAGTCTTTCAGTTTAGCATCCTGCTCCTTCCGTGTTGCCGCTCCTCCGGCGATCACAAAGATGATTTCATCGGAACCCTTTTGTGAGCGAGGGCTCTTACACACGAATGAACCAGACGGAAGGGGAGTCTTGTTTTCGTCACCCTCAGGTATCTTTGTAAACTTAGTATCCGCTACGAAGTTTGCCGCGAAGCCAAACTCATCGAATTGATGAACCTTTCTCGTCGCGGCGAAACTGGCGCAGG
>JBBRRL010000390.1:0-3303 GCA_038200775.1 Nitrospirales bacterium | reverse complement strand
TCGCGCTCGGGGCGATGATGGCCGGTGACGGGCTTCTTCCCAAGGCCTCCGCTGCATCTGTTGCTCCCGATCCGCTGCGGCCCAAGCCACCACATTTTAAACCAACGGCGAAATCCGTGATCTGGTTGTTTATGGAAGGCGGCCCTAGCCACATCGACTTGTTTGATCCCAAGCCAGAGCTCGAGAAGCTCGCAGGTCAACCGCTACCCGCTTCATTCGGTCGCGTGATCACTGCTATGGGTACCAGCAACAATACCCTGATGCCTTCGAAGCGCACCTGGAAGCAGCACGGGCAAAGCGGAATCTGGGTATCGGACTGGTATCCAGAGATCGCAAAGCATGTCGATGAGATGACTGTCTTCCGCGCTTGCTGGGCCGATGGACTTAATCACGTTGGTTCGGTATGTCAGATGAACACCTGCTCGATCCTGGCTGGTCGTCCGGCTCTCGGATCATGGATCACCTACGGGTTAGGATCGGCCAACCAGAATCTCCCCAGCTTTGTGGTGCTGACGGATGCCGCCGAGGTTGTAGGTGGTCCCAAGAACTGGAGTGCCGGGTTCCTGCCCGCCACCTATCAAGGCACTCTATTGCGGAACCAGGGTGCTCCGATTCTCGATCTTATTCCACCCGAGAGCATTGGCAAGGAACAGCAGCGTGGGCGTCTGGATCTGCTCGGGAATTTGAACCACCATTTTGGCGCGGACAAAGCTGACGACACCGAGCTTGAAGCGCGCATCAATGCCTATGAGCTGGCGTACCGGATGCAGGCCTCAGGACCCGAAGCGGTCGATTTCAGCAAAGAGTCTGAAGCCACCAAAAAGCTGTATGGAATGGACGACGAGAAGACCGCTAAGTTCGGCGCGAATTGCTTGCTGGCCCGCCGCCTGGTAGAGCGTGGAGTTCGTTGCGTCGAACTCTACTCGGGAAGCGGCAGCGGCTGGGACGCTCACACCAACATCGAAGGCAATCACTCCAAGATGTGCTTCTCATCCGATAAGCCGATCGCGGGATTACTCAGCGATCTGAAAGCTCGCGGTCTGTTGGAGGACACTCTGGTCGTGTGGGGTGGGGAGTTTGGACGCACCCCGTTCAATGAGAAAGGCGACGGCCGCGATCACAATCCCTGGGGTTTCAGCACCTGGATGTCAGGCGGCGGAATCAAGGGTGGACAAGTCATCGGAACCACCGACGAACTTGGGCTGCGCGGCATAGACAAGCGAGCGCACGTCACCGACCTGCACGCGACCGTGTTGCATGCTCTGGGCCTGAATCATAAGGACGTCACTTTCTTGCATAATGGCCGTCCGGAGCGCCCCACCATCGTCACCGGTGAAGTGGTCAAAGAAGCTTTCGCAAAGGCGAGCTGATTTATCTATTGAACCAGTAGAGCAGCAGCCCATATCCAACGCCCGCCGGATCGGTGGTCCTGGCAAACTGGAACGCCATAAACCTCCCATCCGTTGACACCACGGGATTCGAGGCTTTCCCGCCTTCGTAGTCGTTGAAGTGGGTCAGCCGGGTGAAATCTTTTCCGGTGCCGTCCAGCTTGAGTTTCCAGATATCGATATTGCCGCTACCCCGGCGGCCGCCCAAAGTCTCGCATTGTCGATCGCCTTCTACCAGCGTGTAGCGCCCATCCGGAAAGATGCCCTCGCACTCGTTGTAGGTCCCAGGAGCCTTTGACATATTGGTCACTGCGCCCGTTCCGAGATCGATGCTCATGGCCGAGGCGAGACCCTTCGGCTCATAACAGGTAAACGTCATTTTGGTGTCGTTGTCGTAGAAGTCCTGAGCCTCCAGGCGGCATGCGGCACTCTTGCTTTCGTAAACCGTCTTTTGGTTCACCAGCTTCGGTGTTCCCCCGGCAACCTCTACGTCGGCTGTTACCAGCCGGGACTCTTCAGGACCCAGTGCCGGGTCCTGTGCTGGCAGTACAGAGAAGGAAACTTTCATGCCTTTCTTCGAAATCGCCATTCCTTCGCTCATTTTTTGATGGAAGCGTACTGGCTTGGAGCCAGGCTGCTTGCTGAGAAACCAAAGTTCGTTATCGCGGGTACGGCTGATCCGGATGTCTTCGAAATGTTCGGGCCCAATCAGAATGTAGTCGCCCGATCCCAGGTGCATCACCCGCAAGAACGCGGCCGCAGGCACGTTGCAGGTCAGGCAACGAATGATGCGGGTCTTCAGATCGATCACGAAGGCGTCGCCGAAGCTCTTCGACATGAATGCGACCCTCTGATTGTCGGGCGAAATGTCGGCGCGTTCCCCAAAGTAAGTGAGTATCTCAATGTTCTCTGGCAGGTGCTCCAGCGGATTGCCCGGCTTTCGCTGGGCATTGAGCGACAGAGCAACAAAGACCAAACCTGCCAGAACCTTCATAACCAACCCTCCCGCTTTAGATCAACACGATCCTTGTCCATGAAACAGCTTATCGCTTCAGCCTGGTAGATGCAGCTCAGGACCTGCGATATACACGAAGCACCAAAACTACATCAAATCGTCTCACTCCTGGATTTCGCCAAAAATCGGCGCCGATTCCGGCACGGTTGAGATGTGGTAACACTTTGCTTGCCGGTTCAGGCGAAACCAAAAAAGAAGAGATCAAATTGTTCAGCCTTGGTAAACGATGAGGAGCTTACGCAGGAGGTGACATTATTATCCTCTAGCCACAGGAGTCAGTTCCATGTTCTTGGACTATTATCTGAATACAGCTCCGATAAAGGTGCAGAAGGCAAGCAGAGGTCGGGTGATGCTGTCGTCCACCTCGGCTCTACTGCGCTATCGAGCAATTGCGTGACCCTCCGCGTCATAAGCGAACAGACCGCCATCGCCGCAGTCCTCTCCGACAGCGACGCCGAAATCGCCACCCTCGAAGCCAAGCTGGCGAAAACTCGCCAGCTTAAGCAAAGTATGATGCAGAACCTCCTCACCGGCAAAATCCGCTTGGTAGCAGCCTGGACCTAACGCGCGCTCGTAAGCGGTGCTAAAGCCAGCATTACGAAGGTTATGTTGACGCTCGCGCGATACTTGAAAAGAAATGGCGGAGGATGAGTTTACCTTACCAGCCGATGAGGTCCAAATACTCGCCACCCGGTTCGGTTCCAAAAGCTACGGAATAGGAATGAGAAGTTCTGACGGCTCTGTGACTCTCTCTCGCAGCATGATTGCAGAAGCTGAAGGAAGGGACAAACGAAACCTTGTCGAAGCTGCCATGACATTAGATCCGACCCAAGCCTTTAACGAAATACTTGACTCCTCTTCGGCCACCGCCATCCTCGAACTGGCTCAACTATGCAAAGT